>URYP01000015.1 GCA_900552115.1 uncultured Oscillospiraceae bacterium
GGTCGAACAGGTCCCGCACACGGGACGCACCGACACCGACAAACATTTCCACAAAGTCGGAACCGGAAATGGAGAAGAAGGGCACGCCGGCTTCCCCGGCCACCGCCCGCGCCAACAGGGTTTTACCGGTGCCGGGAGGGCCCACCAACAAGACGCCCTTGGGCACCCGGGCGCCCACCTCGGTAAATTTTTTCGGGGTTTTCAGGAAATCGACCACTTCGGCGAGCTCTTCCTTTTCCTCATCCGCGCCCGCCACATCGTCAAACGTGGTTTTCCGTTTCTCGTCGTTGGAATTTTTAACCCGCGCTTTTCCAAAGCCCATGGCCTTGCCGCCGCCCTCCATGTTGGACAGCGACCGGCGCATCATCACCCACATGGCGATGACCAGACCCACGATCAGCAGCGTCGGCAGCAGGTTGATGATCCACGGCACCTGGCTTTCCGGCTCAATATCATACCGGATATGATCCGATTCGTTTTTGCTCTGATTGGCCTTTTCAACCGGCTCCTTGATCTGCTCCCAGAACAGGCTGACGTTCGGCACGGTATATTTCAGGACGTCTTTGTCATCGATTTTTCCGTCCTTATTGGTATCCTCTTTCCGATAGGGTTCCCGCAGGAGCAGCTCGAGATCGCCGCTGCCCAAATTCAGATTAAACGACTCCACCTGATTCTGCTGAAAATAGGCGATGTAATCGGAATACTGCACATCCTTGTCTGTGCCGCGGTTCATCAGCAGCAGCCACATGACAATTAAAAATACGAGCGGTACGCCGATTAAAAGGCCCAAATTGCGGGCATTTTTAAAATTGTTGTTTTTGGAATCCATATGAATCCCTCCTTCTTCAGATACAGGGGAAGCCGGCCGGGCAATCAGCTCTCATAAACACCCGGCTTTAGCACGCCGATATACGGCAGGTTGCGATATTTTTCCGCGTAGTCCAGTCCATAGCCCACGATAAATTTATCGGGAACCTGCGTTCCCACGTAATCCGGCGTAATGGGAACGCGGCGGCGCTCCGGCTTATCCAGCAGGGTGCACAGCCGGATGCTGCGCGGATTGCGGGCCGACAGATTTTTGAGCAGGAACGACAGCGTGACGCCGGAATCGAGAATATCTTCCACCACCAGCAGGTCGCGCCCTTCCAGCGTGGAGTCGAGATCCTTCAGCACCCGTACCTCGCCCGATGTCGTCGTGCCCTTGCCGTAACTGGAGACCGACAGAAAATCGATTGCGCACGGCACCTCAATGGCCCGCATCAGATCCGCCATAAAGACGACCGCCCCTTTCAGCGCGGCCACCATAAACAGATTCTTGTCCTTATAATCGTCACTTATACGTTTTCCAAGACGTGCGACAATATCCGCCAGTTGTTCCTTTGTAAACAATATTTCCTCAATGTCGTCGTGCATGCTCATGGCGCTGTTTTCCTTTCATTCCGTCCTGTTTACTTCCTGCTTAACCGTTATTTGCAGTATCTGCCGGGTAGATTCGCTGACAGCCGCCCGCGCGGCGCAGCCGAATCCCGCCACCCATAGGATGCCGGCTTCATCGCAAAGCACCGGCACCAACGGCCTTTCCCAAACAGGTATCCCGGCTTCGTTAAACAATTGCTTTAAGGTTTTGGTCGGCCGGCCAACGGGACGGTAGCGATCTCCGCTTTGCCGGCAGCGCAAGGATAAACTATGGTTAATCATAGCATAGTCCACTGTATTTTTTAATAAATTTTTGTTAACTTTCTTTTCTTTATCATATTCTTCCAAAGAAAGAATCGAAAAAGAGCAGGTTTTACCGCAAAATTCATAATCTTGCCCCGGCATCACCGGTATTGCATCCGGAAAAGCGCCGTCCCCGCGCTCAAGCGATTCGGATAGAAAGCACAATTGTCCCCGCCGGACACACACGGTCAGGCGAGAGGGCAGAGTTTGAAAGCCTTCCCTCCCCAGCAGTTTTTCCAGCCAGTCGATGTGGCGTGCTTCACACACACCGCCGCCCTCCCTGCGCACGATTTCCGCCAGGGCGCGCGAACGAATCGCCGGATGCGCTGCCAGTAAAGACGCCGTATTATAAGAGTGTTTCTCTGTTTTTGCCGTTTCCACCAGCGCGACCGCCAGTTCTCGCAGGCAGTCGTCATCCTGCCGGGCCGCCAGTGAAAAGCGCAGAAACGCTTCTTCCGCCCCGGTATTGATTTGTGTCAGGGAGGGCAGCACCTCCCGGCGAATACGATTCCGGCTGTAAGCGACGTCTCCGTTGGTGCTGTCCTGCCGATAGACGATGCCCTGTTCCCGGCAGTAGGCTTCGATATCCTCCCGCGCACAAAACAGCAGGGGCCGGATAATTGCCCCCCTGACCGGCGGGATGCCCGCCGCCCCTTTCAGCCCGCATCCCCGGGTAAGATGGAGCAGCACGGTTTCCATGTTGTCCTTTCGATTGTGGGCGGTGGCGATACGGCAGGGCGCGTGCCGCGCTGCGATCTCTTCCAGATACGCATACCGCACCTGGCGGCCGGTTTCCTCCAGGCCGGTTTTCCGGCGCTCGGCCAACGCCGCGATATCCTCTTCGTGCACAAACAGGGGGACGCCCCATTCTTTGCAGATATGGCGTACATACGCCTCGTCTTCCCGCGCCTCCGCGCCCCGCAGATGATGCTGCACATGGGCGGCGAGAATCCGCGGCCCGGGCGCTTCCCGACTGAGAGACAGCAGGATATGCAACAGTGCCATAGAATCCGCCCCGCCCGATACGCCCACCACCACGTTGCCGACGTGATCCAGCATCCCGTATTTTTTTATTGTGCGCTGGGCCTGCTCCTTTAGCGTCATGCCTGCGACCATTCCTTCCGCACCGGTTCCTAGCCATTATAAGGCCGACGATGACCCTCCCCGCAAGCCGGGAACGTCATCGTCCATTTTAACCGTTTTGATGCATTTCCAGTTCCGCAAACTGCGTAAATTCACCGGCCCAAGCCATTTTCACCGTTCCCAGCTCGCCATGGCGGTTTTTCGCCACGATTACCTCGGCGGTGCCGGTTTCCACCGCGGTGGGATCGGATTTCTCATTTTTATAATACTCATCCCGATACAAAAACATAACCTGGTCCGCGTCCTGCTCAATGGAACCCGATTCCCTCAGGTCCGACAGCGCCGGGCGGTGGTTGGCCTGCTTTTCGGTGGTACGCGCCAGCTGCGCGCAGACCATGACCGGGATGTTTAGCTCTTTCGCCATAATTTTCAAGCTCCGGGTAATTTCGGTCACTTCCTGTACCCGGTTTTCCGTCCGGGTGGCGGACCGCATCAGCTGCAGGTAATCCACCACCACAAAGCCGACGTCTTTCAGCCGGCGCAGGCGTGCCTTCATTTCCGGCACGGTAATGCTGGCCGTGTCGTCGAGATAGACCGGCACCTTGCACAGCACGGCCGCCGCGTCCGCGATCCGATTCCATTCGTCGCGCGAGAGCAGGCCGGTACGCAGCTTTTTGCCGGACACCCGCGCTTCGGAGGACAGCATACGGTTGACCATCTGCTCCTTGGACATTTCCAGGTTAAAAAACGCCACCGGGCGGTTTTGCTTGAGCGCCACGTTGCGGGCCAGATTGAGCGCGAAGCTGGTCTTGCCCATACCGGGGCGCGCCCCGACGATAATCAGGTCGGAGCGGTTGAGCCCGGTGGTGATGGTATCCAGCGTGGGCAGCCCGGTCGGAATACCCACAAACTGGTCCCGTTCGCTGGATACCAGCTTGTTGAACATCTCGTAGTTGCTGGCAATACATTCTTTCAGGGGAGTCAGGCTGCCCTGCTGCCGGCCCTGGCGGATGTTATAAATTTTCTGTTCGGCGGAATCGACCAGTATATCCGATTCCACGCCGGGATCGGCCGCTTCCTCCATAATTTCCCGCGCCGCTTTCATCAGCGACCGGGCGTCGTATTTGCCCCGAATGATCCGGGCGTAATTCCCAATATTGGAGATGGAGGGGACCATCTGAGCCATTTTAAAGAGATAAGCCTTTCCCTCTTCCCCGGCAAAGAAGTCGTCCGATTTGACCGCTTCCAGCACGGTTACGAAATCGATCGTTTGCGATCCCATCATCTTTTCCAGCATCACCCGGTAAACCGTCTGGTGTTCAGGCAGATAAAAGAAATCCGGCCGCAGGATATCGGCTACCTGATTGATGCTGGACGGTTCCATCAGGATAGCGCCCAGCACCGCCTGTTCCGCTTCCAGGCTATAGGGCGGCTGCAGCCCGTCTTCCCAGTATGTTCTGTTGTCTGCCATTGCAAGTCCGCCTTCCCGTCCGGTTTTGTCAGTCGGTCACCACGACGGTAACCGTCGCCGCGATGCCCTGCATCATTTTGATTTCCGCGGAATACGAGCCGAACGCCTTGATATCCGCCATGGATATCTTGCGCTTATCCACATCCACGCCAAACTGCTTTTTAAGTTCCTCGGCCACTTCCTTGGTGGTGACCGAACCGAACAGCTTACCGTTCTGCCCGGCGCGCGCCGTCAGCTTAAGGGTTTTTCCATCCAGTTTCTGAGCGGTTTCCCTGGCTGCCTGCTGCTCCATTTCGGCATGATAGCGGGCGGCGTCCTCCCGGTTTTTCAGCTCGTTCATGGCCTGAGCATTGGCTTCCATTGCCAACCCCTTGGGGAACAAAAAGTTGCGGGCGTAACCGTCCGAAACCTGTACAAGTTCACCCTTTTTCCCTTGTCCTTTGACATCCTGCTTCAGTATGACTTTCATAACAACACACCTTTCTGAAAAAACCGGTTTATACAGCGGAGGAGGGTTCCCGCTCCTCCAAATAGGTATCGATGGCTTCCTGCAACCGCAGCTTGGCTTCCTCGATCGGGATACCCGGCAGACACGCGCCGGCCATGGTCAAGTGGCCTCCCCCGCCCAACGTTTCCATCACGAGCTGGACGTTAAAATTCCCAAGAGAGCGGGCAGAGACATTGATGGCCTGCCCATCCCCAAACAGGGTAAACGAGGCTTCCACTCCCCGGATCGAAAGCAATTCATCGGCAGCCTGAGATGCCGCAATGCGCACCTCCTTGTCCCCTTTGACACCGTCGTAGGCAATGGCTGTGCAGCGGTACATTTCCGCGTGGGCGACAATATCCGATTTTTTGCGGTAAACCTGCATATTTTCGGAAAACAGGCGTTTTACCTCCACCGTATCGGCGCCGATCTGCCGCAGGTAGGCGGCGGCCTCAAAAGTACGCACGCCAGCCTTCATAACAAAGCTGCGGGTATCCAGCATAATGCCGGCCAGCAGCGCTTCCGCATCGACACGGGACAGGTTGCCCTCCCCCATGTACTGCGCCAGTTCCGTCACCATTTCCGACGCGGAGGACGCGTTTGGCTCGTGATAAAAAATCACGGCGTTATCTATGTAATTGACCATTTTACGGTGGTGATCGATCACCACCACTGTTTTGGCTTGCTGATAGAGCGGCAGGCATTCCAGCATCACCGGATTGTGCGTATCGGTGATGATCAGAAGCGTTTTGGACGTCAGTTTATCCAGCGCGTCGTCCGGATGGATAAAGACGTCGGTTTTCCCCTGCTCCGCATACAGATCCAGCAGCTCCGGGGCCAGCGTCTGGCTGCGGTCGGTGACCACATGCGCCGATTTGCCAAGCTGCCGCACAATAGCCGTCATACCGGCGGCGGCCCCCAGGCAGTCGAGATCGGAATAACGGTGGCCCATCACCAGTACATTCTGGCTTTCCTTGATTAGGTCGACCAAGGCGCTGGCCACCACACGGGTGCGCACCCGCGCCCGGCGTTCCACACCCTTGGATACGCCGCCATAGAAGTCGTAGCCATTGCTGGTTTTAACAGCCGCCTGGTCGCCGCCCCGCCCCAGCGCCATTTCCAGCGCCTGACGGGCCATTTCCTCCCCTTTAAGCAGCGTATCCCCCTGTCCCACGCCCACGGAAAGCGTAATGCTGGTTCCGCCCACGGTCTGCACCGCCCGTACCTGGTCCAGGATATGGAATTTGTTTTTAATAATGTCTCCGAGATACCGCTGCTCCAGAATGACCAGGAACCGTTCGTTGCTGTAGCGGCGCATGATGCCTTTTTTCTCGCTTACCCAATCTTCCAGCAGGGTTTCCACCCGCCCGGTGATCTGCGCCCGTTCACTGTCCCGCGTATTCTGCATGAGTTCTTCGACGTTATCTATGTACAGGGCCATCACAACCGGACGGCTCTGGGCGTATTCCTCCAGCATCTCCTGATGCTCCGTGTCGTCTACATAATACAGCAGGTACAACGGCGCCCCGTCGGATTCCACCGGATTGCTGTAGACCGTATACCAACGGCTTTCCAGCCGGATCGGCTGCGTCGACGCGTCCCGGAAGAAGGTGACCGGCAATCCGCCGGTCAGGGCCTCTATCGACTCGCCATAGGCGTTTCCGCCGTCCAGCACATCCTGTTCAAAGGCGGGATTGTACCAGATAATTTCTCCCTGTTCCCCGACGGCAACCGTGGGGATTGGGAAAGAGAAAAGCGCCTGCCGGTCGGCATCTCCCAGCCGACCGGCAATAGCCGCCAAATAGCGTTTTACATCCCGGCGGAACCGGTACTGCCTCACAACTGTCCAGGCAATACCAACCGCCGCCACAGCCATTTCCGCGTAAAAAACCACAGGGACAGGGAAAAAGTACCCGACGGCAATACTCCCCGCCAGCAATACCGACAGCAGGATAACACTCGTCGAGACTGTCCACAATTTCTGAGGTTTCACCGCGTTCACCGCCTTTAAAGAATCGGCCTTACACGTCCATGATAATGGGCAAAATCATGGGACTGCGCTTGGTCTTTTGGAATATCATGCGGGACATATCGTCCCGCAGACGCGTCTTCATCGTATTCCAGTCATGAGCGTGGTTACGGCAGCACTCTTCCAGCACGCCGCGGGCCACGTCTTTGGCCTTTTCAATCAACTGCTCCGATTCCCGCACATAAACGAAACCGCGGGACACAATATCCGGGCCGGAAACAATACGGCCCTGCGACGGGTCGATGGTCGCGACCACAACGATCAGGCCGTCCTCCGCCAGATGGCGGCGGTCACGCAGCACGATGCTGCCCACGTCGCCGACGCCGAGGCCGTCCACCAGCACCTGGCCCGCCTGCACCTGGCCAACCACTTCCATTTTGTCGGGGGTGATCTCCACCACCCGGCCGATGTCGCCAATCATAATATTTTTCGCATCCATACCCATAGAGCGGGCCAACGCCGCGTGTTTCTGCAAATGCTTTTGCTCGCCGTGCACCGGCAGGAAATACCGCGGACGCACCAGACTGTGCACGATTTTCAGCTCTTCCTGACAGGCATGGCCCGATACGTGCACGTCGTACATTTTTTCATAAACGACGTCACAGCCGCGCTTCATCAGCTCGTTGACCACCTTGCCCACGGTTTTTTCATTGCCGGGGATAGGCGTCGCCGAAATGATGATATAATCGTCAGGACCAACTTCCACCTTGCGGTGGTCGGAAAACGCCATGCGGGTGAGCGCCGACATCGGCTCACCCTGCGTACCAGTGGTAATTAGGATCATTTTTTCCTTGGGATATTTGTTGATCTCATCGATATCGACAAACACACCGCTGGGAATGTTCAAATAGCCGAGTTCCTGGGCAATGCTCACATAATTGATCATGCTACGGCCGGATACGGCCACTTTCCGTCCGTCCTGCACCGCCGCGTCCACAATCTGCTGGATACGATGCAGGTTGGAGGAGAACGTCGCAATAATCAACCGTTTGCCCTCCGCGTTGCGGAACAGGTTGGCAAAGCTTTTTCCCACCAGCCGTTCGCTGGGGGTATAACCCGGCCGCTCCGCATTGGTGGAGTCGGCCATCAGGGCCAGGACGCCTTCTTTTCCCAGCTCGCCGAAACGGGCCAGATCCATCATGGTGCCGGAAATCGGCGTGCAGTCAATTTTAAAGTCGCCGGTATGCACCACATAGCCAAGCGGCGTTTTGATGGCCAGCGCAACCGCGTCGGGAATGGAGTGGTTCACATTGATAAATTCAATGGACACCTTGCCGAACGTGATGGTTCCGCCCGCTTTGACGACATGCATCCGGGCTTGCTTGGCAAGCCCGTGCTCCTTCAGTTTGGATTCCACCAGCGCCAGCGTCAGGCGGGTGCCGTAAATGGGAAAATTAAATTGTTTCAGAAGATACGGCAACGAGCCGATATGGTCTTCGTGACCATGGGTCAGCACCACGCCGCGGATTTTATCCGCCACTTTCTCTATATGCGAAAAATCCGGCAGCACAATGTCCACGCCCGGCATGTCGTCGTCCGGGAAAGCCATGCCGCAGTCGATCAGGAATGCGTCGTTGCCGTATTCAAACAGCGTAATGTTTTTTCCAATTTCGTTCATGCCGCCCAGCATTGTCAGCCGGACCGGCGTCACAGCGGATTTTCGGGAGCGTCCCCGTCCGCTTTTGGCACCGCCTGCTTGCGCCGGGTTGTTCGCCGGCTGCTTGGCGGAGGATGGCTTTGCAGGCGCCTGCTGCTGTTTGGCCGGCGCCTGCTGTTTCGCATTCGCAGACGGAGACCGGCGGGGCCGGCGAGGAGCGTTACCGCTTTTGCCGGCCGTCGATTTATCGGCAGCCGCTTTCCCCTGTTCCGGGGCCGGCTTGGCTTTTTTAGCCGGCTGCTTCGGCTTTTCCGCCGTTTTTTGATTTCTACCGTCTTTTTTGTTTTCTGTTGTCACACATAAACCTCCGTTTCTATTATAAAGGCCACTGGCCTTAAACGCATGCATGGGAAAATAGCCTCACGACGGTGAGGCTCCCGCTTTTTGTACGATTGTCATCCGAACACATTTCATCATAATTGCTGTGCGGAAGCCGCCTGGCGGCCCGCGGAACCGGTCACAGCAAACAGAGCGCCATGGTCTGTCTGCATCGTCTTAACTATATTAGCGTTTTTCGAAGACAATGTCAAGCTGTATCCCTTCGTCTGTGTTTTCCTTAGTATGGACACTTTCCTGCCGGTTTACTATTTTCATCTTGTTTTTATGGCCGGTTTTGGTATAATAAAGGACATATTCGTTATTCTAAAATCAGGAATCGGGAGTTTTCCTTTATGAAACATGTCGAACTGTTTACCGACGGCGCCTGTTCGGGCAATCCCGGCCCGGGAGGTTGGGGCGCCATCCTGCGTTTTCAGGGGCAGGAAAAGGAATTGTCGGGTGGCGAGAGCGAAACCACCAACAATCGCATGGAGCTGACCGCCGCGCTCGAAGGGCTGGCGGCGCTGAAAGAGTCCTGCCGGGTCACGCTGTATAGCGATTCCAAATATCTGACCGAAGGGATCACCAAGGGCTGGGCGCGTTCCTGGAAACGCAACGGCTGGCGCAAGGCGGATAAAAAGCCGGCGCTCAATGCGGATTTGTGGGACAGGCTGCTGACGCAGCTGGACCTTCACGACGTTAGCATTGTCTGGGTGAAAGGTCACGCCGGCCATCCCGAAAATGAGCGCTGTGACCGGCTGGCCGTCGCACAGTGCGACCGTTTTCGCACATAGCTGAATTTTACCTGTTAAAACAAGCAATATCTGGATAGTTTTCCCCTTGTAATGAATACCAAAATGGTATATATTATAGACAGAACTGAAACAGAAAGCAGGTGCAGCTTTTATGGATAAATGGATTTACGCGGACAACGCGGCGACGACCAGCCTTCATCCGCAGGCATTGGAGGCCATGATGCCCTATCTGACCGACCAGTACGGCAACCCCTCCTCCCTGTATTCATTCGGGCAGGAGTCTCGCCGGGCAATTGAACAGGCCCGGGTGGATATGGCTGACTGTATGGATTGCAAGCCCCGGGAAATCGTATTTACCTCCGGCGGCAGCGAAGCCGATAACTGGGCTATTAAAATGGCGGCGGAGCAAGGAGCGGCAAAAGGGAAAAAGCACATTGTTTCCACCGCTTTTGAGCATCACGCGGTACTGCATACGTTGGAAACCCTCCGCAAAAAGGGGTTTGATATTACCCTGCTGCCGGTATACGCGAACGGCCTGGTCCGTGTGGAGGATGTGAAGGACGCCCTGCGGCCGGATACGGCGCTGGTCAGCGTTATGTATGCCAACAATGAGATCGGCACCATTCAGCCCATTGCCGAAATAGGGGCCGTTTGCCGGGAGGCCGGCGTATTGTTTCACACCGACGCGGTACAGGCCGTGGGGCACATCCCGGTATCCTTTGCGGAAATTCAAGCTGACATGCTGTCCCTCTCGGCCCACAAATTCCATGGTCCTAAAGGCGTCGGCGCCCTGCTGATCCGGCAGGGCCTGCGGCTGGGCAACCTGATCGACGGTGGCGCCCAGGAAACCGGACGCCGTGCAGGCACGGAAAACACGGCCGGCATCGTCGGTATGGCGGCGGCTCTCCGATTGGCCTGTGACCGTATGGCTGAAACGGCCCCCGTTATCGCGGCCCGCCGCGACCGGCTGATTGACCTGTTGACACAGGTGGAGCGCAGCCGTCTGAACGGCGATCCCGTGAAAAGGCTTCCCGGCAATGTGAATATCAGTTTTGAAGGCGTCGAAGGCGAAAGCCTGCTGCTGATGCTGGATATGCAGGGCATTTGCGCCTCTTCCGGCTCCGCCTGTACATCCGGTTCGCTCGATCCCAGCCATGTGCTGCTCTCCATCGGACTTCGTCACGAAGTAGCGCACGGATCGCTGCGGCTGACCCTTTCGGAAGATACGACCGATGAGGACATCGCCTACATGGCTCAGGTAATTCCCGAAGTCGTCGGCCGGCTGCGGGATATGTCTCCCCTGTGGGAACGGATTGTGAAAGGAGAAGAAATACTATGACAGCTTTTTACAGCGATAAAGTAATGGACCACTTTACCCATCCCCGCAATGTGGGGGAAATTCCGGACGCCGACGGTATTGGCGAGATCGGCAACGCCAAGTGCGGCGATATTATGAAAATGTATATTAAGGTGAAAGATGGCTGCATCGCCGACGTCAAATTTAAGACGTTTGGCTGCGGGTCGGCTATAGCCACCAGCTCCATTGCCACCGAAATGATTATGGGAAAACCGATTGAGGAAGCGCTGAAGCTTTCCAATAAGGCCGTGGTGGAGGCGCTGGATGGGCTCCCGGCACATAAAATCCACTGCTCGGTATTGGCGGAACAATCCATCAAAGCCGCTATAGCCGATTATTATACCCGTCAGGGTATCGATCCCACCCCCATTGTTGGTAAGCTGCCCAGCGCGGACGAGGACTTCCACGCCTGCGAGCTGTAATCACGACTTATATGAAAACGGCCCTCTATCCGCAGGGCCGTTTATTTTTATTCTTTATGGAAAGCGAGCTTGACATTTCATCACACTTATAGTAATCTATATATGTAAAGCAAGCTTTCCATACAGGGGGTGGTGTTTTGAAGAACCGACTGGAAGATCTACGCAAACAGCGGGGCCTCAGCCAGGAAGATCTGGCGGCGGCTCTGGAAGTATCCCGGCAGACCATCGGCTCTTTGGAAAATGGCCGTTATAATCCTTCGATCGTGCTGGCGTATAAAATTGCGCGATATTTTGAGTTGGCTATCGAAGATGTTTTCATTTATGAGGAGGATGCGACATGAAAAAGTATAAAGACGTCCTGATCATGGCGGCGGGAATTGTCCTGCTTGCCGCAGGCTTTTGTGCCTTATTCCTTATACCGGAGCCGCAGGGTACCATGAAAGCCCTCCCCTTTCTCGGTATTGGCATTGGATGCGGCCTGTTCGGCCAGGGGCTGGGTAATCTGGGAAGCCGCCTGGCTATTAAAAAGCACCCCGAACTGGAAAAGCAAATACAGATTGAACAAAACGACGAGCGAAACATTATGTTGGTCAACAGGGCCAAGGCCAAAGGGCATACCGTGATGAGCTATCTATTGGCCGCACTGCTGCTGGTTTATGCCTGGTTGGGCGTATCCTGGAAAGTTCTATTGCCCCTAGTGGGCGCTTATCTTTTCGTCCAGCTGTATGTGCTGTATTACTGGATTAAAATGACAAAGGAGCAGTGACGTTGCCCCTATCATAAAAAAACAGGCGAACCGGCAAAGTCGGTTCGCCTGTTTTTGTAATTTGGTTTAATGATAATTATACCGGCAGAATATCCATAGCGTTTTGAAGCAGCCTCTGGACCGTATCTTTACCCAACGATTTTTCCATTTTACAAATCCAACTGCGCCATTCCGGCGGCCGGACCGTTAGGTGGTGACAATCCGATCCCAAAAAATGGACAAGCCCTCTTTTTATCAGCTTTTGCAGACAACGGCGCATTCGAAAAGCGGACCAGGACGACACATTTATTTGTGTCAGGAGCCCATCCTCAACTAAGCTTTCCAACACTTTTGGATGCTGCAATAAATCCGGATACCGCTCCACATGCGCCAGAATCGGATACACGCCATAGGCATAGCTGATTTTCATCAAACGCTGGCAAACCAGTGGGGTAAAATGCGTCGAGTAAGGCAATTCCACCAGCAGATAACGCCCACCGATACACAGCGGGGTTATATCCGTACAGTTAAACAGGGATGAGGATAGAAACGTTTCACTGCCTAAAACCAGAGGAAGGGAAATATTTTCCGGCAGCGTCTCGGTAAGATGTGCATAGGACCGGGCCCGCCGCTCCAAAAAAGTCTCAAGACCCATAGTGGTAGAGTCATAATGCGGCGTCAGCACCACCGCGCCGATTTTCTGGCGCTGCAGAGCGGCCAGCATGGCGGCCGCTTCCTTTGCATCGTTCGCGCCATCATCTATCCCTGGTAAAATATGCGTATGAATATCCACTGGCTTAATCGTTCCGTCCATAGCTATATCCGTACTTTCCGTATCCCTTCTTTCCGTATCCGCCGCCGCTGGGATCGACGCCATTGAGTACCAGACCCAAAATTTTGGCATCGATAAACTGGAGGCTGTGAATCGTCTTATCCAGCTCCGGATAGGTTGCCCTGCCCGACCGAACCATTAAAACCACCCCATCCGAGTGTTTAATGACCGGCAGCGCGTCAGAAACCAAATTGATGGGCGGTGTATCGATGACAATATAATCGTAATGCGTTTCAAGCAGGCCAAGAAGTTCGCTGAACGCCTCACCAGCCAGGATTTCCGACGGGTTGGGCGGAATCACCCCGGCGCACAGCACGTCGAGATGCGCATATGGCGTATGCCGCACCGCCTCTTCCAGCGCGTTCATTCCGCTGAGCACATGGGTCAATCCTGGAGAAGCGCTCATTTCAAAAAACATATGGGTTTTCGGCTTGCGCAAATCCGTATCGATCAGCAAAACATTTAGATCCGTCTGGGCAAGGGAAATCGCTATATTCACTGCGCCCGTCGATTTGCCCTCGTTTTCCAGAGAACTGGATACCACAATTTTTTTGCAGCCTTTATGAGTTATGGAAAACATAATGTTAGTGCGGATGGTTTTATACGCCTCCGTCACTTTTGTCTTGACACGGGCGTCGACGCCGGTCTTGGTGCGCGTTACCGTCTTTGATTCCTGTTTAGCCATTGTCATTCCTCCTTAACGGCGTCTCCTTTTTGATCCGCCCGGCGAAAAGTCCGGTATACTTCCCAGCAAAGGAATATCGTAGTGATCCGTTATATCCTCTTCGGTTTTAATGCGGACATCCAACATTTCTTTTAGAAACACAACCAAGAGTACAACGATCGCTCCAATGATGCAGCCGAACAGGGTGTTCCGGACCAAGCTGGGGCCGATCCGACGGCCTTCCTGCGCCTGAGACGTTTGTTTCACCGTCGCTTCGGAATAGACATTCTGAATCTGCTTAGGTATGATTTCCGCCGCCGCCGTGGCAATGATTTTCGTATCCTTGGCGCTGTGCGCCTTGACGGACACCTCAAAGACTTCGGTCTCATCAATAATATTAAAGCTGAACATGCCCTGCATCTGATTGGCTGTATAATCCAATCCCGATTTGTCGGCAACCTGCGCATAAAAGGTATGGTCGTTCAGAAGCGCCATATAGGTTTTGACAATCCGCTGCGCGTAGACGATATCCGTAGCGGCATTCGCCTGCAGCTCATTGTTTTTTGTCACCATCATTTTCACGGACGACATATAGCTGGGCGAAACAAAAATCTGCGTATAGGAAAACGCCACAACGCCGCCGATGGCCGTACAAAGCAAAATCCACCATATCTTCTGCCGCACCAAATGCAGCAGCTTACTCAGTGATACTTCCATAAGACAGCCCCTTTACTAACCTGTTTTGCATCGATACGCTGACCGATTATTTATAATTGTATATTATACATGTTCGGCCGCTGTTTTGCAATCATTATCCGACAAATTAACCATTGGTGACTTTATGGAAAGCTTTTTTGCCTTTTTTCAAAATGACATAGCCCTTGTCAAAGGCGGCTTTCGGCACGGCCTGCATAACATCCGTAACTTTCTCATCATCCACTGATACGCCGCCCTGAGCGATCAGACGGCGGGCTTCCCCGCGGGAGGGCGCCAGCCGGGTGAGCACCAGCAGATCGATGACGCCGATTTCATCAGCATCCATCAGTTCTGTCGTAAGGGCGGTCGCAGGCATATGCTCGTCGGCCATGCCGGCGCCAAACAGCGATCGGGCGGTGTCCCGCGCCTTAATGGCCTCGTCTTCCCCATGAACCAGCTTGGTTACTTCATAGGCCAGTCGCTCTTTTACGGCATTGATTTCACTGTCTTTGGCTTTCGCCATCTCTTCAATTTCTATCAGCGGCACAAACGTCAGCATTTTTAAGCACCGGATGACATCGGCGTCGTCAATATTCCGCCAGTACTGGAAAAACTCGTAGGGCGTTGTTTTTTCCGGGTCCAGCCAGACGGCACCCTTTTCCGTTTTGCCCATTTTCTTGCCTTCCGACGTAGTCAGCAGGGAGAAGGTGATGCCGTAGACGTCTTTTGCCGCTTTGCGGCGGCAAAGCTCCACGCCGCCGATGATGTTCGACCACTGGTCGTCGCCGCCCATCTCCATCACACAGCCGTACTGCTGGTTCAAATAGAAGAAATCATAGCTCTGCATCAGCATGTAGTTGAATTCCAGGAACGACAAGCCTTTTTCCATCCGCGTCTTAAAGCATTCAAAGGTCAGCATACGGTTAACGGAAAAATGCACGCCCACCTCCCGCAGAAAATCGATATAATTGAGGTTTAGCAGCCAATCGGCATTGTTCACCATCAGGGCCTGTCCCTCGGAAAAATCCACAAACCGGGACATCTGCTTTTTAAAGCAGTCCACATGGTAGGCAATGGTCTCGGGCGTCATCATTTTACGCATATCGGTCTTGCCAGTCGGGTCGCCCACCATGCCCGTGCCGCCACCGAGCAGGGCGATCGGCCGGTGACCGGCCTTCTGCATATGCGCCATCACCATCAGCTGCACAAAATGCCCGACATGCAGACTGTCCGCCGTAGGATCGAAGCCGATATAAAATGTGATGGGATCCCCGCCCAGCAGTTCCCGGATTTTCTCTTCATTGGTCATCTGGGCGACCATACCCCGTGCCTTCAGTTCGTCGAACACATTCATTGGTATTCCTCCTTAAAATAAAAAAACGCCCTCTGCTGATTCAGCAGAGGGCGGATATCCCGCGGTACCACCTCTATTTCCCATGTCCTCACGGATATGGGCTTACGGCGTCATAAATAACGCGCCGCGCTGTAACGTGCGCTCACGGCTCCCCTACTGCGGCCCGGCCGGTTCAGTTCGCGGCTCCCAAAGGTATTTCTCCCCGCCGATGCGCCGCCTTACACCAGCCGGCGGCTCTCTGCGCCATACGGACAGGGATACTTCTTTTGTTCTCAGCCATTGACGATAGTAAAGCATATTTATCCGGCAATGTCAAGCCCTTTTCATTTCTGGATAAAAACCGGAGGCGTTACGCGTCGGAGGGACGCCCGAGTAAATCCCGTGCCGCCGCCAGACCGGCGGCGGTGACCTCCCCGCTGATGATGCGGGACAATTCCTGCTCCCGTTCTTCATCAGACAGGACCGCTACACGGGTCGCCGTGCGGTCGCCCGCCGCCGCCTTACTGACACACAGATGCCGGTCGGCCATGGCGGCAATCTGCGCCAAATGCGTCACGCACAGCACCTGCCGGTTCTCCGCCGTCTGCCGCAGCTTGACGCCCACCCGACGCGCTGCGTGGCCGCTGATACCGGTATCGATTTCATCGAAGATCAGCGTATCGATGTCATCCGCTCCCGCCATAACCGATTTAATGGCCAGCATGATACGGGACAGCTCGCCTCCCGATGCCGCGCGGGACAAAGGGCGCAGTTCCTCCCCACGGTTGGCGGATATCATAAAGGTGACCCGGTCCCCGCCGGCCGCGGTCAGCGTTGTCGGCTCGACAGCGATTTGCAGCCGGGTTCCCGGCATATCGAGAAACGCAAGCTGCTCCATCACCTGGCGGGCAAAGGCGTCCGCCGTATCCCGGCGTGCCTGCGACAAACAGGCGGCGGCTTTTCGGGTTTCTTCTTCGGCCGCGGCAAGCTGCGCTTCCTCATCGGCTATAGAACGGTCGCGGCTCTCTAGCTCCGTCCATTCCGCCCGCGCCTTTTCAAGATGGGCAAGCAGGTCTTCCTCGGTTGGTCCGTATTTTGAAAGCAGGCGGCGCAGGGTGGACAGCCGGCTCTCCACCTCTTCCTGCTCGGCCCCGTCGAACCGCAGCGTTTCCCCCGCGCGGTCGACATCGGCGGCCACTTCCTCCAGCTCGTACCGCATCGCCTGCAGCTTTTCCGCCAAAGGCTGCATATCCGGAAGATACTGTCCGGCTTTTTCCAGCGCATCGGCGGCCAACTGTACGGCAGCGAGAGCCCCAGGCTGCTGATCGTCTCCATCCATGGCCCAGGCCGTCTGTTTGAGTGCCGCCGCGATTTTTTCCGCGTTGCGCATCTGGGTCCGCCGCTCGGTCAGGTCTCGTTCTTCTCCCGGCCTTGGATCAAACTGTTCGATCTCCCCAATCTGAAACTGCAACGCGTCTATACGCTGCAGCTTGTCCTGTTCGTCGATACGCAATTTTTTCAGGCGGCGGGCAATCTCTCCATAACGGCGATAAGCGGCAAGATAGACGGCTTTCTGATCCTCCAGGCCGCCTAGTATGTCCAGGTAGTCCCGCTGCCTGTCCTCGGACAGCAGCGTCTGGTTGTCATGCTGCCCGTGGATATTGACCAGCCGGCGGCCGATCTGCCGCAGCAGCGCAACCGTTACCGGGACGCCGCCCACGTAACACTGACTTTTTCCATCGGCAGAGATGCGGCGGCGGATCAGGAGCTGCCCCTCCTCCGTTTCATAGCCCATCGCGGCGACGGCATCCCGCACCGCAGGAGAAAGGGCGTCGAACAAAGCCGTCACCTGCGCGCGGTCGCTGCCAGTACGCACCAGATCCCGACTGGAGCGCTCCCCCAACACCATATTGATCGCGTCGATAATGATGGATTTTCCCGCGCCGGTCTCGCCGGTCAGCACATTCAGGCCGCTATCGAAATGGATATCGGCCTCTTCAATCACCGCCATATTTTCAATGTGTAAATGCTGCAGCATAGTCGTTTACCCGTTTTTCAGCAGTTTTTTGAGTTCGGTCACCAAATCCACCGACCGGTTCTCATCCTTTGTGATACACAAAAACGTATCCTCCCCCGCCAAGCTGCCCACCACGCTGCCCCAGTGCATCGCGTCGAACGCGGCGCAGGCGGCCTGCGCCATTCCCGGCAAACACTTGACAACCACAATATTGCCGGCGTAATCGATGTTGACGACCGCATCGTTAAACAGAGAATGGAATTTGGCGGAGATGGAATCGTTTTCCAGTTTCACGGTGGAATAACGATAGGTACCGTTAGGCCCCAGGGTTTTGATCAGGCGAAGCTCCTTGATATCCCGCGACACGGTCGCCTGCGTCACATCAAAACCGGCATCCCGCAGGAATTTAAGCAGTTCCTCCTGCGTATCCACGGCGTATTCGCTGATGATTTCCAATATTTTGGCGTGTCTCCTGGTTTTCATGGTCCTCTTCCTTTTCTGTCAGCGTCGATCCATCAGTTTGCGATGGAGAATCTCATAAAATGGCTGTGGTTTGATGGTGATGAGGCGGGCCGTTTGTTCCGCCCGGCCAATTTCCACCGTGTCGGCTTCTGTCAGCGCCACGCCGTCCTCCCCGTCTACCGTTAAGAACACGTTGTCGCCGTCCGGACCGGAAGAACGAACGGACAGCACCGCATCCTCCCGGAAAATATAGGCCCGCGAATGCAGCGAGTGGGGACAGATCGGCGTCATCAGCAGGCCTTTGACCGCCGGATCCACAATCGGCCCGCCAGCCGACAGCGAATACGCTGTGGAGCCGGTCGGGGTGGATACAATCACGCCGTCGGCGTGATAGCTGATTACCGGCTGGCCGTTGTTGGCGATATCCATGGCGATCATGCGGGACAACGGGCCGCGGGCGACCACCGCTTCATTCAGTGCAAAAAATTCCCGGTCGGGCCGGCCCTCCTGTCGAACACGGACGGACAGCATCATGCGGCTGTCTATCCCATAGGTTCCGTCCATGAGCGCGGACAGCGCCGGCAGCTCATCGGTTTCCAGTCCGGCCATAAAGCCCAGATTACCGCAGTTAATGCCCAGCACGGCCCGTTCAAAGCGCGCTGCCCGCTTGGCGATGTGGATGATGGTTCCGTCGCCGCCCAGGGCCACCGCCGCGTCGCCGGAACGAAGCGCCTCATCAATCATATCCCCGTTAAAGGCTTCGGGCTGCCTGGGCAGAATTACTTCGGCTCCCAGATCACGCAGCGCCGCACACACGGCAGGCAGGGCCGCCTGTACGCCGGCCGCTTTATCGTTTGGAATAACCGTTATCCGTTTATTCAACGCCCATGCCCTCCTTTTACCGCCAGCGCCTGCCGCGCCAGCTCCACCAGCTGCCTCACATCTCCCGGCCAGGCGGCCGCCGTATCGGACTGCCGCCTCAGTACAGCCAGATATTCAATGTTGCCGTCGCCGCCGGTGATCGGTGAATAATCGAAATGGGTCGGCGTCCACCCGGCTGTTTCCCAGACACCGATCAGGCGGTTCAGCACCTCCCGGTGCGCGGCCGGATCTTTTACCACGCCTTTTTTACCCAGCGCCGCCCGGCCGGCCTCAAACTGCGGCTTGATCAGCGTGACAACCGCCGCGCCGGGGGCCGCCAGAGCCGTCACCGCCGGCCATATTTTTTCCAGCGAGATAAAAGAAATGTCTATGGTTATAATCGTCGGACGGTCACCGCCCATCCGGTCAAGAACCTCGTCTACCCGGCGCACGTCCATTCCTTCCAAATTGATCACCCGGCTGTCCGCACAAAGCGTCGGGTGCAGCTGGCCGTGGCCCACGTCCAGCGCATATACTTTAGCCGCTCCGCCGCGAAGCAGACAGTCGGTGAAACCGCCGGTTGAGGCGCCGATGTCCAGGCAGCAGCATCCCTGCGGCGACAGGTCCGCTATCGCCAGCGCCTTCTCCAGTTTCTCGCCGCCACGGCCGACATAACGGTGCAGCGTGTCGGTGCAGACAAGGATATCCTCCGGCACCACCGGACGCGACGCTTTGGCCGCTATTTGACCGTTCACGGTCACCAGTCCCGCCGCAATCAGTTCCTTGGCTTTTTCCCGGCCGCCTGCCAGTCCCCGTTCCACCAGCGCGGCATCCAGCCGCTGCCTGTCAGGCATTGTCACAGCCCTCCCGGCGGACAGCCTGTATCATACCGTCGGCATCCAGATGAAAGCGGCGCAGGGCCGCCGCCGTTTTACAGGTTCCTACAAAAGGCGTGACCGCCCGCAGCTCATATTCCCCCGTGAAAG
The DNA here is from genome assembly GCA_900552115.1 of uncultured Oscillospiraceae bacterium. Taxonomy (GTDB): domain Bacteria; phylum Bacillota; class Clostridia; order Oscillospirales; family Acutalibacteraceae; genus UMGS1474. The sequence continues at coordinate 19,895 of URYP01000015.1, forward strand.
GGAGTCCGGTCAGCCGGCCGGCCACATATTCTCCAATACCTCCCGTGCGGCTGCCTTCCTCAAAAAACAGCACCCGCTTAAAGCTGCTGATCAGGCGGATACAGTCTTCGTCTAGCGGCTTGATTCGAGTCAGTTTCAGTATGGACACCGGCGTACCCTCCGTTTCCAGCCGACGCGCGGCTTCCACCGCTTCAAAGAAAATCCGGCCGTAGGTCACAAGCAGCGTATCGGCATGCGGTGCGCCGTATACATGGTAGGGGCGGTAATCCGGCTGGTAGCCCTCGGGAACAGGCGGTTCGCCGCCCTTGGGATAGCGTACCGCCACCGGCCCGGTTTCGTCGTACAGCGCCTGCCGCAAATGCCGCTCCAGCTCCGAAAAGCAGGAGGGCGCGTATATCGTCATGCCCGGAATGGTTTGCAGAAAGGGGACGTCGAAAATTCCCTGATGGGTTTTCCCGTCATCCGGCACCAGCCCGGCCCGGTCGATAGCCAACACGATATGGCTGCCCAGAATGGCCGTATCGTTGAGGATCTGGTCATAGCTTCTTTGAAGGAACGTGGAATAGACCGCAAAGACCGGCAGCATGCCGCCCTGCGCCAGACCCGAGCAAAAGGTCACCGCGTGTTCCTCCGCGATGCCGGTATCAAAACAACGCGAGGAGAATTCCGCCTGAAACCCTCCCAACCCGGTTCCATCCGTCATTGCCGCCGTTACGGCGCAGATACGGGAATCCTCACGGGCGAGAGCCGTCATGGTACGGCCGAACACCGTGGAAAAGCTTTCGCAGGAGGGGGGGATTTTTCCGCTGACAATATCGAACCGGCAAACGCCGTGATAAATATCGGGGTTTTCCTCCGCGAACGGATATCCCCGCCCCTTAACGGTTTCCACATGCAGCAGCACCGGCCGGTCGACCGCCTTGGCGGCCCGCAATGCCTGCCGCAAATCCGCCAGGTTGTGACCGTCCACCGGGCCAAGGTAATGAAAGCCCATTTCTTCATAAATGGTACTGTTGCGGTATACCATGGTTTTCAGCCGGTTTTTCATTTTCAGCAAGCCCCGGAAACAGGCCTGCCCCACCAGCGGGACGTGCTTTAAAAACCATTCCACATTGTGCTTGACTTCCACATAATTTGGCCGGGAACGCATATGGGACAGGTGCCGCGCCACATACCCGACGTTGCGATTGATAGACATACGGTTGTCGTTTAAAATGACAATCAATTTATCCTTGCTTCGCCCGGCGTTGCAGAGTCCTTCATAAGAGAGGCCGCCGGTCAAAGCGCCGTCCCCGATTACCGCAATCACATAGCCGGGGCGGCCGCTCAGCGTTTTGGCCTTGGCGAGGCCGTTCGCCGCGGAAATGGATGTGCTACTGTGGCCGGTTATAAAGCAGTCGTATTCGCTCTCTTCCGGACAGGGAAAGCCAGAAAGCCCGCCCTCCTGCCGCAGCGTGTCAAAGCGATCCGCCCGGCCGGTCAGCAGCTTATGTACATAACACTGGTGACCAACGTCCCATACGATTTGGTCCTGCGGCAGGTCAAATTCCCGGTGAAGAGCCACCGTCAGCTCTACCACCCCCAGATTGGAGGACAAATGGCCGCCGGTACGGGATACCGTTTGAATCAGGGTGTCCCGCAGTTCCTGACAAAGTTCCCGGAGCTGGGCGTCGGAAAACGTCCGCAGGTCTCCGGGAGAGTGGATACGATCTATATACGAATGTTCTGACATACCCAACACAACCCGTTTCGTAAATTAAGCCGGCATCAGCACGCCCACCAGGATTCCCAGCAAAACGCCGGCCAGCACTTCCATCGGCGTGTGCCCAATAAACTCTTTCAAATCAATATCCGCCGACGGTTCGTCTTCGGTTGCGGATTTTATCTGGTTCAGGTACTTGTTCAGCAAACGGGCGTGTTCACCGGTTTCCCGGCGGACGCCCATCGCGTCGTAAATGGTTACAAACGAAAACATGACGGCCAGCGCAAATATCGGCGACGACACGCCGTCAAAGCGCGCCATGGATACCGTGAGCGCGCAAACCATGGCGGAATGCGCGCTGGGCATGCCGCCCGCGCCCCACAGCCGTTCAGCCGAGAGCTTGCGATGCAGCACAAATTCCAATATGACTTTGGCGATCTGTGCGACCAGCCAGGCAAGCGCCGCCGCAAACAGAACGCGATTTTGAAAAAACGCCGATAAAAACTCCATGTCTGTGATCAAGCCTTTCCCATCAGCGGGTGCGGACCAGCAGCGCCTCCGCCAGCCGGCGCAGTCCGTCCGCTTCGTCTCCCCAGTCTTCCAGCGCAGCTATAGCCTTGCAAGTGCGTTCCCGTGCCAGCGCGCGGGCCTCTTCCAATCCCAGCAGGGACACATAGGTGTTTTTTTTGTTCTGAGCGTCGCTGCCCACCGGTTTCCCCAGATGTTCCGCGGTTACCGTTTCGTCCAGAATGTCGTCGACGATCTGGAAACACAGGCCGACCTCCCGACCAAAAATTGCCGCCGAACGCACGCGTTCCTCCGCGCCCCCCGCGGCCAGAACACCCATTTGACAGGCGGCGATTATCAGGGCCGCCGTTTTCCCGTCCTGCAGCCGTTCCAGCACCTCCAGGGACAAGGCCGTCCCTTCGCTTTGCAGATCGAGCACCTGGCCGCCGACCATACCGTCGATTCCGGCCGCGTCCGCCAGAGCGCGGGCGGCGCGCATTTGGCGGTCTGCGGGAAGGGTGGTGGGCCGCAGCAGGATTTCAAAGGCCCTGTTCAGCAGCGCATCCCCGGCCAGCAACGCCATATCCTCCCCGAACGCTTTATGCACCGAGGGCTTCCCCCGGCGCAGGGGGCTGTCGTCCATGCAGGGAAGGTCGTCGTGAATCAGCGAATAGGAATGGATCATCTCCACCGCCGCCGCGAAAGGCAGCGCTTCCTCGGCGCGGCCGCCGCAGACCCGGCAGAACTCCATGGCCAGTACCGGGCGTATCCGCTTTCCTCCCGCCGCGCAGGCATACCCCATCGCTTCCACGACCACATCCCTCAAGCCGTCCTTTCGGGGAAGGCAGGTCGGCAAATAGTCTTCGATACGCGCCAAATGCTCCTGCATTCGGTCGCTGTACAATGCATCCATACCGGTTCTCCTTTTACGCCTCGTCTTCTGCCGGCGGTTCCGGTTCCCTGGTTTCGTCCATCAGCTTCACAATTTTCTGTTCCGCTTTTTTCAAGGATTTGGAACAAAAGGCCGTCAGCCTGGTCCCTTCCTCAAACAGTTTGAGCGATTCGTCCAGCGTACACTGTCCGCCTTCCAGTATGCCGACAATCTGTTCCAAACGGGTGATCGCCTTTTCAAACGTTATGGTTTCCGCCATAGTTATTCTTCCTTTCCCTGCACCAAACATGTAAGCGAACCATCCGACATTTTAACCGACAATTCGTCCCCCGCGTCGACTTCGGCCGCCTTTTTAATAACCGCTCCGTTTTTTTGAACAATGGAATAGCCCCGCGCCAACACTTTTAGGGGACTGAGCGCATCCATTTTTCCCGATAATTCCGCCAGGCGGCGATCCGCCCGGGTCATCTGCATCCGCGCCGCTGAAGCAAAGGCGCGGGTGGCGTAATCCAGCCGCATGGCCTGCGCTTCTATGTAAAACAGCGGTGTGGAGAGGCAGCGTTTTTCCCGGAGGGTCGTCAGCCGTTTTTGCTCCGTCTGCAGCCGGTGAGCCACCGCCTGCCGGCTGATCGCCTGGAGTTGGGCCAGTCGGCCGAGCAGCGTCCGGGTGTCCGGGACAGCGAGTTCCGCCGCTGCCGAAGGCGTTGGCGCCCGCAGATCGGCCGCGAAATCGCAGATGGTAAAATCCGTTTCATGCCCGACGGCTGAAATGACGGGAATAGCCGAAGCCGCGACCGCCCGCGCAACCGCCTCATCATTGAATGCCCAAAGTTCTTCAATGGAGCCGCCGCCGCGGCCGATAATTAGCACATCCGCCGCCTGCTGCCGGTTAAAGGCCTCCAGCGCCCGTACGAGCTGCGGCGGCGCGCCCTCCCCCTGCACCAGCACCGGCACAAACACAATTTGCGCCAGCGGGAAGCGGCGACCAAGTACGTTCATGATATCCCGAACCGCCGCGCCGGTGGGCGAGGTGATCACCCCTACCCGTTCCGGATACCGCGGAATCGGCCGCTTGCGCGCCGGATCGAACAGGCCCTCTTTTTCCAGCCGCGCTTTGAGCTGCTCATACGCAACCTGGAGAGCGCCGACGCCGTCCGGCTGCATGTCTTCAATGTATATTTGAAAGGCGCCGTCCTTTTCATATAAGGACACCCGCGCCCGCACAATCACTTTCATACCGTTTTCCGGGGCAAACTGCAGCTTGGAGGCGTGTCCCCGGAACATCACGGCCTTGACCAGCGCCCCCTCGTCTTTCAGGGACATATACAAATGGCCGGATTTATAATGGTTGGTAAAATTGGAAATTTCCCCGCTGATATACACGCTCAGCAGATTCCGGTCGCCTTCCAGCAGGGTCTTGACGTACCGGTTGAGCTGGCTGACCGAAATAACGCGCGTTTCCTGTGCCAATCCTTTCACCTCATACTTCCCAGCAGGGCGATTCCTGCCGCGTTATCCGCCGAAAACGCCGGCGGAGCAAAGCTGGCCTCGTATGTTTCCCCCAGCGCCTTTTGCAGCAGACCGTTGGACATCACGCCGCCCGCGTAAAGCAGCGGCCGACCGGGATACCGGGCCAGCAGGTCCCGGGTCATACCGTCCAGCGCTTCCCGTACGCTGTCCAGACAATAACGGGCAACCTCCGCTGGCGGAGTTCCGTTTGCCAGCATTGTTTCGCACTGGTTCTGGACGCCGGAGAGATGACAGCAGCCGTCCCGCACGGGAATACGGGGCCGATACGTCTTTTCCGCCTGCCCTGCCAATATTTCCAGCGCCGGGCCGGCCGGAAAAGACAGCCCCAGCATGCCGCCTACCCGGTCGATCAACTGGCCGGCCTTAAGATCCAGCGACCGGGCCGCCACCCGGCAGGTGATAACACCATCCGCCGAGGGATCCACCACCAAAGCGTCGGTGGTGCCGCCCGAAACGTGGAACGCCAAAAAAGGCCGCTCCAGCAGGTCCAGCCGTTTGGCTCCCAGTGCTGCAGCAGCCACATGGCCCTGCTGATGCGTCGCCCTGTAGCAGGGAATCCCCATTGCCGCCGCCAGCTCCCTTGCCGCGCCGGCGCCGACCAAAAAGCAGGGCATATACGACCCCTCGGTTTCCTGCGGCCTGTCGGACGCCGCCACGCAGCCGATCTCTTCCCCGCACGACTGCCGCAGCTGCTCCATCACCTCCGGAAGCCGCCGGACGTGGTGAAAGACCGCGTCGCTTTGGCGCAGACCCATTTTGCCGGATTCCACCGGCAGCAGCCGTTTGCACTGGGCGGTTTGTCCGGTTTGCGGGTTGTAAAGGGCGGCGGAGGTGGTGTAATTACTGGTATCGAGGCCCAGGCAGGCACTCATACCGGCGCCTCATCCTGACGGGCCACCCCGCCCAGCACACCGTTGATAAACGCCGCTTCCTCGTCGCCGCCGTATTTTTTGGCCAACTCCACCGCCTCGTTGATGGACACGCTGACCGGGATGTCTTCTTCAAAGCGCATCTCATAGACCGCGAGACGCATCAGGGACAGCGCCACGCGGGATGTTTGCTGCTTGCTCCATTTTAAAGAATGGCGGGCAATAATGTCGTCGATTTCCGGCAGATGCGCCTGCGCGCCGGCCGCGAGGCGCAGCGCGAACGGTTCCGGAGAAACGCTGCGCGCCTCTTCGTCCTGTTCCAGTATGGTTTCGACGGGTTCCCCGGTAAATATCATCTCAAAAAGGAGAATAAAGGCCAGTTCTCTGGCTTCGTGTCGCGTCATTCTTAAAATCATGCCTTTCTGCCATTATCCGACAACCACAGGTAAAAAGGAACCCTCCACTCGCCGCGGAGGGTCCGCCGATCATCAGTCCTGCTGCTTTGGTTTTTCTTCCAGAACAATGCCCGCCACATGCACGTTGACTTTGGTGACAGGCTTTCCGGTCATGGACTGCACGGCCATTTTAACGCTGCGCTGCACCTCGCCGGCCACTTCCTGGATGCGGGCATCCAGCCGCAGGTTAATGTACACATCCACCACGGTCTCGCTTTCGTTGTTAATGACCTTGACCGATTTAGCGGATGCCGGCCCCATGAAGCCCCGGATATCCACCGGGCGCTGCGCCATGCTCGCCACACCGGCGACTTCCAGCGCCGCGGTGCTGGCAATGGTTGCAATAACGTCTTCGGAGATGATGCAGCTCCCCTCGGACGATTTATAGGCTTTACTGTCCATAAAAACAGCTCCCTTCCGTTTGCGGATCATTTTCCATATTCCCGTTTTGCCGGAAAAGGATTCCCGCACAAAACCTTATATGGTATTATACCACAAACCGTGGGCGGAGCAACAGTTTTTTATCAATTTACCGGGACAATCGAAATATTTTGCGCGACGACCTTCGACTGCGCTATCACAATTTCGGTAATTTGCGCGGTCTGCTGCGGTTTTAAGGACGCGGCCTGTACCACCACGTTGCATTTGTCCCCTTCTATATAAACGACGCAGTCTGTAAAGCCTTTCGCCTTTATAAGGTTTTCAATTTTACTCTCCTGCTCCACCGCATCGGCCATATCCTTGATTTTCTGCACCACTTCCGACTGTACCGTACCGGTGATTTTGGCGTTGTTCATCAGGTCCTGTACCAGCTCCAGCGCCTCGCTGCGCGCGGTCTCCCGGTTCTGGCGCGCGTCCTTAAAATAGGCGGCGCTTTTCTGGTCTCCGGCCGCGGTGGTATTGCCCACATACTGTGCGTCACCCAAATGATCCCCTTTGCCGGAGGTGGTGCTCGTACCCGCTGAAGCCGCGATATCCGCCGCTGACTGGGATGAAAAATAGTAATTCAGATAGACGGCCAGCCCCAAAGCCAGCACTAGCACGCCCAGCATCATGTTCCGCTTTCCAAAAATTCCGCTCATGATCCGCATCCCCTTTTATGTTGATAATTTCGTGACATAAACCCGTTTGGAGGTAATATTGAGCGCCGTGGTTACCGCTTGCGATACCCGTTGCTGCACGTCCTCCTGGTCGCCGCCCTCGCAGACGACCACCACGCCTTTGACAATGGGTTCCAGTTCGGTCACCAGCAGGCCTTTGCGGCCGTCCTCCGCGTCGACCACAATCACCGATTCTTCCGAATCGTCCTGCTGGGACAGCCGGTTGGAGCTGTCCCCGGTGTCCTCCACCCGGTTGCTGCCCGTTTTCTGTTCAGTGGCATACACATACTGCACGCCGTTTTCAAGGGTCACCATGACCCGGTTCTGTCCGGCGCCGTCGATATTGCCAACCACCTCGGTAAGACGCTGCTCCAATTTTTGTACAAATTCGTCGCTGGTCAGGGCCTTCCCGGCGGACGACGTTTGGGTGGAAGAAGGCCAGAATTCGGATAAAAAGATCAGCGCCATGCCGAGCAGGCCGGCCGCTATAATCCATTTGCGGGCTTTTCCGTCGGTGCTGAGCGTTTTCAGACGGCTGAGCCACGTTTCCTTTTCCATAACGGTTCCTCCTTTAATCATCCAGTGTTTCTACGTCAACCGTCACCCCCAGTTGCTGTTCCATGATCTGCCGGACCGTCAGCGATTTGCCAACGTTCTGTTTGTCCAGAAATAAGGTTACATGGGAAATATATATGCGCCCGTCCGCGGAAGTATCCGTGTGTACGGTTACTTTTTCCACTGTAACGTCATAATTTTTTAAGAAGCGGTCGCACAAGCCCTTTACGGTAGTCTCCATCTGCCGGATCATCTGCTCCTCGACCCGTTCGGACAGGGCGGAATCCGGCTCCTCATAATCGACGGCGGGCAAATCGGATAGGGACAGCGACCGCAGAGAGAGCAGCGGCGCCGCCATGCAGCAAAGAAAGAAGGCGGCGATCATGAGGTGGAACAGCCGTCCTGTCCCGTTTTTTGGGGCCAGCGATTTTAAAATGGTGCAGCCGATCGCCGCCGCGCACAGGGCAATCGCCCATTGTTTGATATCGCCCAACTGCCTCCGCCTCCTTTCTCTTTTATCTACCCGCTCATGTGTGCATGCCGGCCATGGTGACAATGGTGGTGGCGATGATCATAAACAGAGAACAGGTAGCCAGCACACCGATCAGAGTCTTGACCACTGTCTGAGCTGAGCGAAGCAGGCCCGCGAGGGAGGACAAGGCGAACATATCCGCCGCCATGCTGCACAGGCTCAGGCAGAAGGCCCACAGGGCGCATTCCAGCAGCGGCGGCAGGATGATCAGGGCGGTCACGAGAATCCCCACGCCTCCGAGGGTGCTTCGCAGCAGGGACAGGCATCCCCGCACTGAGTTGAACGCTTCGCTCAACGCGCCGCCCACCACCGGGACAAAGCTGGCAATGGAAAACCGGATCGCCCTCCCGGCCAGCGAATCGGCCGCGGCTCCCACGATGCCCTGGATGGAGAGCAGACCCACAAATACCGTGCTGGTAATGGTCAGGAGCCAGACGGCCGCCTTGCTGAACAGACCGCCCGCCGCGTTGAGCTTGAGATCCGGGGAGACCGATCCGGCCAGGCCAAGTCCCAGGGAAATCACCAGGCAGGGCACCACGACCCGGTTTATCAGCATGGTCAGCAGCTCGGCTACAAACAGTACGATGGTCTGATAGGACGCTGCCGAAACGGCTTGTCCTGAGGCGAGCATCACCCCTGAATATACCGGGACATAGCTGAGCATGAAGACCGATGTGCTTTCCACCGCCTCGCAGACACGGTGGATGCAGGCGGCCAGCGGAACCAGAACCGCGGCATAAGAGGCGACCGCCCCGATCAGGGAAAAAATGTGCGCCGCCTGCGATTCCCCGGCAGACTGACGCATCCCTTCCATCAAGGCGCAGAGCAGTACAATGCCGATGACCAGTCCGCAGGCGGCCAGCGGTCCCGACGACTGGTCAGCGACCAGCGACCACAGGCCGTCCAGCACATTCTGAGGGGCAAAATCTGTCAGGTCCACATCGGAAAAATCGGAAATACCCCATTTAGTGAGCAGATCCTGCGTTTCACGCGGCAGGTCGTCCCAGAGCTCCTCCGCTCCGCTTGCGGCCCATTGTTCCGCGTAAAGCTGGTCCGCATCCTTGCCGCCGTCGGTTTCTCCGGCCGCGGACAATCCGAACAGCGGTATCAGCAGGAGCAGCATCACCAGCAATCGTTTCATAGCGTGTCCATTCCTTTATGGTCATTGTCCGTTTATTAAGGAGGCCGAGGTCTGCGCAATCGTTTCAAACAGGGGGAGCGCCAGCACCAGCAGGGATATTTTCCCTACCAGCTCCGCCTTCCCCGCCAGTCCTGCCTCCCCCGCATCCCGGCAAGCGTCGGATGCAAGCTGCGTCAGCAGACAGATCCCCAGCGCCTTGAACATACGCGCGCCATATTCTCCGGGGATACCGGCGGATTCCAGTAATTTATTGATGGTGGAAAACAGGGGCTGCGCCTGAGTGATGACCACCGTGAGGACCAGCGCGCCCGCGATCAGGCCGATAATGAGAGCATATTCCGGCTGGTGCTTTCGCAGCATTAAGGCAAGAAATGCCGCCGCCACCAAAACCACCAGCAGCGCCATCCAGTTCATAGGCGCCCCCCGCTCTACAGGCCAAAGACCGACTTGACCGTACGGAACAGGTCGCTGATTTCGACCACCATGATGGACAGCACCACAATCAGTCCCGCCAGCGTGGTCAGCATGGCCTGTTCCTCCCGGCCCGACCGGATCAGCAGTTGATTCAGCACGGCCACGATGATGCCGATTGCCGCCACCTTGAAGATCAAATCCACGTCCATTGTCCGCACCCGTCCTTTCATTTACCGGAACCCCGGTTATATCCAAAGCAGGGTAATGACCAGCCCGCCGGCCACTCCCAGTGAAGTATAGAGTTTACCTTTAACCAATGCCTGCTGCCGCGCCCCTTTCGCCTGTTCACCCAAACGGCTCTCAAAGCGTTCGCAGTGTGCAAGCTGGCCCGCGACATCGGTGGAGCCAAGCCCTTCTCCCCAGGCGCTCATCAGGGCAATATCGGTTTCTTCGAGACCTTGTCCGGTAAAATCGTGACGCAGTCCCTCCCGGAAGGACTCCCGCCAGTCCTGGCGCAGAGAAAAGCGGTCCAGGAATGGCTTTATGGACGTAAATTCCGCCTCCCGGCCCGCCGCCGCAAATAGTTCAGCCATCGGCGAGGCGGTATAGCGGATTCCCGTGGCGGTATAAGCGGCCAGCCGCTCAAACGACTGCAAAATCGCCGCCCGCCGGCTGAGTTTCATCGAGCTGTACCACCCGACCCCGGCTCCCGCCAGAATGATCAGTATGAGTCCGATCCCTTTCACGGAGCACCTCCTCCACATTTACGATGCTCTCAATTGTTCCCGGGCGGTCCCGCCCGGATAAAAAGGCGATTTTCTGAAAGCCGCCGCTTTGCAGGGCATGGCATACCGGCGGTCGGCGGAGCATATCCTCCGCGGACGCCCCATGCACCGAAGCGATCGCGGTTACGCCGGCGTTCAGGCCGGCTACTACCGCCTGCGCTTCCTCCATGTCCCCCAACTCATCAAACACCACCACATCCGGCGCCAGACAGCGGATCGCCTGCTGAATGCCGGCTCCCTTGGGAAAATGGAGCAAAACGTCGCAGTTGGGCAGCCCCTGGTCCGCCGACAGCTCGCCTCGTTCGTCAATGACCGCTACCCGGTAACGCCTGTCCTCATACCCGCCTGACAACTGCCGGGCCAGGTCCCTCAGCAGGCTGCTTTTGCCGCTGGAGGGTTCCCCGCAGATCAGGGTACTGCTGATCCGCCCCCCCTCCGCAATGCCACGCAGCAGAGCTTCGGCGCAGCCGTTATGGGGCCGGGAAATGCGGATGCACAGGGAGGTGATCCGGCGCATGGAAACCATCTCCCCCTGCTCCATTACCGCGCAGCCGGCAATGCCTACCCGCAGGCCTTGGCGAGTGCTCACATATCCCTGTAAGATCTCCCGCTGATGGCTATGTACCGAATAATCGCAGAGCTGGAGAAAGCAGCCCTCTACCTGCTCATGGGTGCAGACCAGCAGGTGCGGGATGGGAATGGCGGTGGGGTTGCCCTCCCGGGTGATCAAAAAATCCCCGCGGGAGGTGGACAGTACCACCGGAGCGCCTTCCCTCAGACGTATTTCATGAATATCCTCCCGCCACTCGCTGGGCAAAGCGTTCAAGGCCTTTTGCAGTCGGGGCGGCAGATACGCGACGGCCTGTTCAAATCCATTCATGTTCACGTTCCATCCTTTCATCGCGTGAAATCGTTTTCACGGCGTGAATGCTTCACGCTGTCCACGTCCTTTCAACCCATACTTATGCCTGTCCCATACCGCTTAGAACCCCTTTTCCAAGTTTGTCCCATCCGGTTCTGCGAAAGATTGTTTCGCCAAACCAAAAGCCGTTACGGACAGATGCGGGCGTTTATCCGCC
>URYP01000016.1 GCA_900552115.1 uncultured Oscillospiraceae bacterium
GGGGGGGGGGAGGATGACTCCCCCCCTTGGCGCGTCTTTGCATCCTTTCTTCGCCGAGAAAGGATGGGCCCCCGCGGCCTGAGTGGGATAAATGAGAAGAAAATCGATGGCGTACCAAGCACGCCATGCGCCGTGGTCGGCGATTGGCAAGGCGGTTTATCCGCCGCTGACAGAGCCGTGCATAAAGAAATTAACGAAGTCATAACGTTATCCGACGGACAGCGGTACGGTTATATACTTGCCCCCACATAAAAAGCATCCGGTATGGAGATGTCCATACCGGATGCTTTTCATAACCCTTAGTCCTTGCAGGCCACCGCCGCCGCCAGAATATCCACGCAGCGGTCGATTCCTAACCGGCCGCTGTCGAGCATCATGTGATACTCCTGCCGGCTGTCCCATTTCTGGGCCGAATAGAAATTGTAGTAATTGGAACGCCTCTTGTCGTACTTGCGCAACACCGGATCGACCGGGTTCTTTTTCAGCCCGTAGACCTCGGTAGCGCGTTTGCGGCGCGCCTCCATATCGGCATGCACGAACACCCGCAGCACATTGGGCCGATTCCGCAGGATCGCGCCGGCGCACCGACCGATCATCACGCAGGGTTCTTTGGACGCCAACTCCTTGATAATACGGCTTTCCGCCTGCTGGAGGGCGTTTTCTGGGGATACCTTGGCGCTGTCAAAGGGAACCGTAGACGACATGGCATACAGCGAAAAGAGCAGGCTGTTGGGTGCTGTTTCGTCCATATGCTCCACATATTCTGGCTCCGCGCCGATCTCTTTGGCCGCCATCATTAAAATTTCCCGCCCATAATAGGGGATATTCAGCTTTTGGGCCAGTTTCTGGCCAATTTCACGACCGCCGCTGGCATATTCACGTTCAATCGTTATTACATCATACTTCAAGTCCATGCCTCCTGTCTATCTTTGCTAATTTTATTATACATCCCGCGCGGAAAAATAGCAAGGTTTTTTATGAGACTTTCTCAAACTGACTATTGTACAGGTTGGCATAGAAGCCGCCCTTGGCCATTAACTCATCGTGATTGCCCTGCTCCACAATATCGCCGTCCTTCATGCACAGGATCAGGTCGGCGTTGCGGATGGTGGAGAGCCGGTGCGCAATGATAAAGCTGGTGCGCCCTTTAATCAGATTATCCATGGCTTTCTGAATCTGAACCTCTGTGCGGGTATCCACCGAGCTGGTCGCCTCGTCGAGGATCATCACCGGACGGTCGGCCAGGATCGACCGGGCAATGGTGAGCAGCTGTTTCTGGCCCTGCGAGATATTGCTGGCTTCCTCGTTAAGCTCCATCTGATAGCCGCCGGGCAGCGTCTGGATGAAGTGGTGGGCATGGGCGGCCTTGGCGGCCTCTATGACCTCTTCATCGGTTGCGTCCAGCCGGCCGTAACGGATGTTCTCCATAATCGTCCCCTGGAACAGCCAGGTATCTTGCAGCACCATGCCAAAGGCTGAACGCAGCTCCCGGCGGTTGAATTCGCGGATATCGTGGCCATCCAGCCGGATGGCGCCCTCACCGACGTCATAATAACGCATCAGCAGTTTGACCATGGTGGTTTTGCCCGCGCCGGTCGGGCCGACAATGGCAATCTTCTGCCCGGCATGCACATCGGCGCTGAAATTCTTTATGACGACCTGATCGTCCACATAACCGAAATGAACATGGTCGAAACAGACGTTGCCTTTGACAGATTCCACCGATGCCGGATTCTCCACCTGCTGCTCCTCTTCCTCCTCCGCCATGAATTCAAACACCCGCTCGGCGGCGGCGGCCATCGACTGCAGCATATTGGTAACCTGCGCGATCTGCTGAATGGGGTTGGTAAAGTTGCGGACATACTGGATAAATGCCTGGATGTCACCGATGGTGATAACGCCCTTGACCGCCATGAACGCGCCCGAGATGGCAACCGCCACATAGCCAAGGTTGCCCACAAACATCATGATGGGGTGCATCATACCGGACAGAAACTGCGATTTCCACGCCGACTGGTAAAGCACCTCGTTGGTGTCGTGGAATACGCCGCGAACGCTCTGTTCCTGGTTGAAAGCCCGGACCACCATATGGCCGCCGTAGACTTCTTCCACCTGCCCGTTGATGTGGCCCAGGTATTCCTGCTGGGTGCGGAAGTATTTCTGTGACTTTTTGATGACAATGCCGATCAGCGACATGCTCACCGGGAGGATGACCAAGGTAATCAGGGTCATCAGCGGGCTAATGCTCAGCATCATAATAACCACGCCGACCAGGGTGGATACCGAGGTAATAAGCTGTGTAACACTCTGATTGAGGCCGTTGCCGAGGGTATCCACATCGTTGGTGATGCGGGAAAGCACCTCGCCATAGGTGCGGGTTTCAAAGTATTTCATCGGCATGCGGTTGATTTTTTCCGAAATCTCCCGCCGCATACGGTAGCAGATCTTCTGAGTGACGCCGGTCATGATATAGCCCTGCACGAAATTGAACACCGCGCTGACCACATAAAGTCCCAGTACCAGCCAGAGAATCCGCCCGATTAACCCAAAATCAATCCCGCCGGTGCCCTGGATTTTTTCCATCAGGCCGTCGGCAAGGCCGGTGGTGGCTTCGCCCATGATCTTAGGGCCGATGACGTTAAACACGGTACTGCCCACCGCGAAAATCATCACCACAATGATGCCGATTTTATACCGGCCCATATACCGGAGCAGCTGGCGCAGGGTGCCCTTAAAATCCTTGGCTTTTTCCCCGCCCCCCATGGGGCCGTGTCCCATCGGTCCACGCCGCATGGGCGCCGGACGTTTCTGATCACTCATCTGCCGTCACCGCCTTTCCGACCGCGCCGCCGCTTAACTCATCCTCCGAGAGCTGCGAACGGGCGATCTGCTGATAGGTTTCACAGCTTTGCAGCAGCTCCTGGTGTGTCCCTTTGCCCACCATGCGGCCGTCGTCCAGCACCAGGATCTGATCCGCATAAAGAATGGTGCTGATACGCTGGGCTACAATGAAGACCGTACTATCCTGCACTTTCGGGCCAAGCGCCCGCCGCAGGGCTGTGTCGGTTCTAAAGTCCAGCGCCGAAAAGCTGTCGTCGAAAATATAGACGCGCGGGTCTTTGGCAATGGCGCGAGCGATCGAAAGCCGCTGTTTTTGTCCGCCCGAGACGTTGCTGCCCCCCTGCGCGATCGGGCTGTCGTACTGTTCGGCTTTTTCCTCGATGAAATCGGTGGCCTGAGCGATAGCCGCCGCCTCTTTCATCTTGTCCTCCGGCAGGTTCTCCACGCCGTAGCCGATATTGGAGGCTATGGTTCCGGAAAACAGAACGCCTTTTTGGGGCACAAAACCAATTTGGTCCCTCAGGCTTTCCTGTGTCGCGTCCCGGATATCCACGCCGTCAATGGTGATGGATCCCTCCGTCACATCGTAGAAACGGGGGATCAGCTGCACCAGCGTCGATTTACCGCTGCCCGTGCTACCGATGATGGCCGTGGTCTGCCCCGGCCGCGCTTCAAAGTCAATGTTTTGAAGGGTGTCGTTGTCCGCGCCCGGGTATTTAAAGGACACATTATGGAACGCCACCACGCCTTTGACATTCTTGAGCTCGCGGCTGTCCGGACGGTCCTCGATAACCGGCTCGGTTTTAATCACTTCGTCAATCCGCTGCGCCGCCACCGCCGCGCGGGGCAGCATGACGGACATCATACAGATCATGAGGAAGGACATGACGATCTGCATGGTATAGGTGATAAACGCGGTCATAGTACCGACTTCCAGCGTACCGGCATCGATGTGATTGGCCGACACCCAGACAATCAGCACCGAAATGCCGTTCATAATCAGCATCATAAGCGGCATCATAAAGGTCATGGTGCGGTTGGTAAACAGCATGGTTTTGGTCAGCTTGCGGTTGGCGTCGTCAAAGCGTTCCTCCTCCAGGTTTTCCCGGCCAAAGGCCCGGATCACGTTCAAACCAGTGAGGATTTCGCGAGCCACCAGGTTGACCTTATCCACCAGCTTCTGCATCATCTGGAATTTCGGCATGGCCACCGCCATCAGGAAACCGACCACGCAGAGGATGGTGAGGACGGCGACGCCGATGATCCATTCCATCCCGGCGCCGGTGCGCACCACCATGATCAGGCCGCCAATAGCCAGGATGGGCGCATAAAACACCATACGCAGCATCATGGTGGACACCATCTGCACCTGCTGAATATCGTTGGTGCTGCGGGTAATCAGGGACGCGGTGGAGAAGTGGTTGATTTCCGCATGGGAGAAGCCCACCACCCGGTTAAACACCTGCTCCCGCAGGTCGCGGCCCACGCCCGCGCCCACGCGGGAAGCCAGCAGACCCACCAGCACGGCGGACAGCGCCATCAGCAGCGCCATACCCACCATCATGCCGCCCGTGCGCCACAGATAGGAGGACTGCATCTGCGACAGGTCTTTGCCCACCGCCACGTATTCCTCTTTGGCATAAGCCACCGCCGTGGAATGCATCAGGGTATCCCCCATGGATTCCATCTTTTCCTCCATACCGGCGCGCATGCTGAGGTAATCCGGCATGGAACCGGCCGGGGCCGCGGCCATCTGCTGCGCCATAGCCGCTTTGTCGCTGTCGTCCATACGGGACAGCATGTAGGTAATCAGGATCGGATGGGTAAAAGTATCATCCAGCTCCTGCATGTTGCGGGAGGAGTCGTCCTTTACGTGATAATTCCCGTCTTCTCCTTGTTCAAAGGAGGATTGCCACTTGGTCTTTTCCTCCTGCGTCATAAAAGTCTGCACCTTTTCATATTCGGAGGCGCGGATCACGGTGGGCGTGGCAAACTCAATGCCGCTGTTCTGGATGCCCACGTCGATCAAATCGGACGTGTAGCTGGGCAGCGACAAATCACAGATTGCCTGCACAAACAGCAGCACGATGATCGCAATAACCGTTTTCCATTGCGATTTCATGCAGCGGAGCATTCTCAGCATTGTATCATTCCTTTCTCTCCGGTTCACAAGCCGGCCATTGTTCCAGTTCCAGCCGCATGCTCTCATACAGCCGCTCCATCAAAACGCCCATCTGTTTCCACTGTTCCGGTCCCATTCGCCGGATCACCGCCGCAAAAAACTGCTGCCGCTGCGCCATATCCCGCCGCAGCGCCGCCTCGCCGGTCGGCGTCATCACCACATAGGTGCCTCGCCGGTCGTTTTCATCGGGGCGGCTGTCCACCAGACCTTTTTCCCGCAGCTGCCGCAGCGTGCGTGATATCGCCGGCGGCGAAACCACCAGCGCGCGCGCCATGTCGGTGACATTGGCGTTTCCGCCGGCATGCCGGATCTCTTGCAGCACCGCGATTTCGCTGTGGGAAAGGGTATACAACTTCCCCATCAGCTGCATTTGCAGCTGTCGGAACCGGCGCATATTGTCAAGGACAAACTCATCGGTTTCCATATACAGCCCCCTTTAACCACGCTAATAATTAACGTTGTTAAGTATACCTCCCAACCGGCTGAATGTCAATGCGGTTTTTGTAAAGTGTTTATGAACAATTCCGGTTCCGCTTGTATATTATCGCAAATAATCACGAGGCAAAAATATGGACAATCCGATTCGCGCAAAGAAAAAGGCGGTCGACCACAAGGGATCGCGCCGCCTTTTTCCGATAAACCCATAGGGATTATGCGAAGAATTATCGTCCTTTATGTGTCTATGTAATGCTCTTTTTGAATGCCGAACAGTTTTCTGAGGATCCCACCAAAGACCTTGGGACTTTTTACAATCACGATTTTCACACGCCATTCCTCCTATCGGTTTTTGTATGCGGCGAAGCCAAGCAGCACCAGCATAGCGGCAACCACAATCAGGATAAACCGGACGGGAAACAGCGTGGCAATCAGGAGTCCCACCCCAAAAGCAGCAAAGCCGCATCCGGTATTTCTGTCACCACCACAGCATCTCATAAAAAAACACCGCCTCCGTTTCGGTCTATTCTGTGTGACATTGCTCCTAACATTCACATCATATTCCGAAACGGGGCGGGTGGTGTCAATCTTTTGAACAAAAAACCAAAAGGCGGCCAGTTTTTATGGAAATAAGGGCCGGTTGGCCGGGCAAAAAGGCATTGCTGACCCCCAACGGAAAATCGGAGGTTAACACCGCGTTTGTGAGCGGATAAGCCGCCTGCCGTATCGTGACCCCCGTCACCTGAGGATCGTAGGCGAGCAGGGAAAACCCACCGTTCTCCTCAAAAGGCAATTCGTGTTCCCCCGGCTCCCAAAGCGTTACACGGTTGCGTTCATCCTGGAGCGTCACCCGGCAGCCTCGGGCTGTCAGAGACGCCATCACCTGGATATTGGCGATCGTATGATCCAGCCGGCCGCCGAGGCAGCCCAGGAGCAGATACTCTCGAAATCCGCGGGAATAAGCGATCTCAGCCGCAGCCAGCGTATCGGTCTGGTCCTTGTGCGTGGGGAGCACCGCCACCTCCGTATCCGGTAAAACGGCGGCACGGCCCCCGGGAAAGGAATCAAAATCCGCCGCCAGCAGAGCTGGTGTGACGCCAGCGGCACGGGCGCTCTGGTAACCGCCGTCCGCCGCCATCACCCAATCCCCGGCACGAAGGCGGGAGCGTATCCACAGGGGATCGGCCATGGGCGCGGCACCGATTATTACACAGCGGTTCATCGAAGATTCCACTCCTCTTTATCCTTGACCTGTTCAAACAGGGCCACATAGCTTTCATACCGGGAGGGGGCGATCCGCCCTTCCTCCACCGCCTGGCGAACGGCGCAGTCCTTTTCCTTGACGTGCGCACAGGACGTAAAGCGGCACTGCCCCAGATAAGGGGCAAACTCCCGGAAACAGGCGGGAAGCTCGTCTTTCAGGATCGGCTGCGCCCGCTCCATGTCCAGCGAGGAAAATCCCGGCGTATCCGCGATATAGCCGCCCTCCGGCAGCGGATAGAGCGATACCGAGCGGGTGGTATGCCGCCCCCGTCCCAGCTTCTGACTGATTTCACCGGTCGCAAGCTTCAAATCCGGATACATGGCGTTGAGCAGGCTGGATTTTCCCACGCCGGAATTGCCGGTAAAGGCGCTCATTCGTCCGGCAAGGGCCGTCCGCAGCGGCTGGACGGCCGGCGGATCGAATGCCGACAAAGTATACACCGGCAGCCCGGCCAGACGATAGGTATCTTCCCAGCGCGCGGTGTCCCCCAAATCCGCCTTATTGATAACGATTACCGGAGCTATGCCGTTTTTTTCCGCAATGGCGACCATTTGGTCTATCACCAGCGGCACGGGGGCCGGCTCGGCCACCGCGATGACGATCACCAAGCAGTCCAGGTTTGCGACCGGGGGCCGTATCAGGCTGTTGCGCCGTTCAAGAATACGGGACAGGGCGGCTTTGCCTTCCTCCAAAAGATCAATGGCTACCCGATCCCCTACCAGCGGCGTCATGCCGTTTTTGCGGAAAATTCCACGCGCGCGGCACTCATATACCGCATTGGCGGCCTCTACATAATAGAAGCCGCCAATGCTTTGTATGATTCGTCCTTCCAGTTGTCCAAACATAGCGATCACACTTTCCCGGTCATAATAACCCATCCATACACAAGCGGTATACGGGCTAATCTATTTTATAAGGATCGTCAAAAGGCTGGGACTCGTTTTCCGTAGCCTGCCCTGTAGTTCCGTTTACCGTAAAGCTCTTGTAGACCTGATAATTCTCAGTTCCAGCCGCCGCGATGCGCACCGTGACCGGATAACTGTCCTTTTGGGTGGTCAGGAAGAGCGTGATGGTCTTTTTGTCACTGGGCAGAATATTTTTCAAATTGACGCCCAGTTCGCTGCCGCTTTTCTGTTCCCCATTGACGTAAACCTGCAGGTCAACCGCTGTGGTGGTATCCGGCAGATCGACGGGAAGTTGAACATTAACGTAACCGGAGCTGACGGTCAATTTAATCTTAGTGCCCGGCTGCGCTTTGGTATTGCCATTCGGATTCTGGCTGATGACGAAGCCCTTCTGGTATCCGTCCTGGTTTACGATTTCAATGGATTGTTCATCCACTAAAAAGCCTTTTTCTTTAAGCTTGGCAATCGCGTCCTCCTGCGCCATTTTGGTGACGTCCGGAACCACTTCCTCCGGCACCGGCTCCGGCCCATTACTGATATACAGAACGACGGTGCTGCCTTTCGGCGCTTTTTCCGGATAGGCCGGTTCGGTACGGATCACCAGACCGGTGGCTACGGTATTGC
The DNA here is from genome assembly GCA_900552115.1 of uncultured Oscillospiraceae bacterium. Lineage (GTDB taxonomy): Bacteria > Bacillota > Clostridia > Oscillospirales > Acutalibacteraceae > UMGS1474. Next base: position 8,252 of record URYP01000016.1, read on the forward strand.
TGCTTTCGCTGACCTCCTGCACCACAAAGCCGGCGCTTTCAATCTCGGTTTTAGCGGTCGCTTTTTCCCGGCCCTCTTTAATCTGAGGTACTTCAATGGTCTGCGGGCCCTTGCTGATCGTGACCTCGATTTCAGTTTTGATCTTTACCTCTTTGCCCTCGGCCGGTTTTTGATCAATGATTTCACCCGCCGGAACGGTATCGTCCCATTTCTCATTGGGTACGAATTTAAACTTTTCATTATATTCGGGATTGGCGGTAACCGCCGCATAGTTCTGCCCTTTCAGCGCGGGCACGATGACGTTTTCCTTTTTTGGCCCATCAAGCAGCTCGTTGACCGCCCATATGCCCACAAAAATCATGGTAACCAGCACCAACGCGCCTGCGATGGCGGCCAGGATCGGCAGCAGGGACGTTTTTTTGCCGGGTTCCTCCTCGTCCTCTTCAAGATAAGGCTCCTGCGGCTCGTTTTTCACCCGGGATACCGTTTCCACGAAACGGGTGGGCGTTTTGTCCTCAAAATATTTATACTCAAAGTGGATGCTGGGATTGCGCTTGAATTCGTCGATATCGTAGAGCATCTCCGCCGCCGACTGGTACCGGGCCTGCGGATCCTTCTGCATGGCTTTCAAGGTGATCTCTTCCAGCCCTTCCGGGATCTGCGGATTGATTTCGCAGGGCTTTTTCGGTTCGGTCTGAAGCTGCATAATGGCCACCGACACAGCGTTGTCCGCTTCAAACGGCAGGCAGCCGGTCAGCATTTCGTACAGCATCACGCCCACCGAGTATATATCCGCTTTTTCGTCCGTGATCTCGCCACGGGCCTGCTCCGGGCTGATATAGTGAACCGACCCGATCGCCTTGTTTTCCCCGCTCGTATTCATCCGGGTCTCCTGCCGGGAGAACTGCGCAATGCCGAAGTCGGTCACTTTGATGGTGCCGTCGGGCAGAAGCATGATATTCTGGGGCTTGATGTCCCGGTGGATAATGCCCTTATCGTGGGCATGCTGCAGAGCCCGCAGGATCTGCACGGTGAAATGGACGGCTTCTTTCCATTTGATCTCTTTCTGCTGTTCGATATACTCTTTCAGCGTGATGCCGTCGATGTACTCCATGACAATGTATTGGAACCGCTCGCCAAAGCTGACGTCATAGACCTTGACAATATTGGGATGGGACAGGATGGCGATGGCCTTCGATTCGTTTTTAAACCGCCGGGTAAATTCCTCATTGGCCAAATACTCGTCTTTGAGAATTTTTACGGCCACAATGCGATCGTCTATACTGTCGTAAGCCTTATAGACGCAGGCCATACCGCCCACGCCCATAATCTCCTTGATTTCATACCGGCCGTCCAGCCGTTTTCCCAGATATTTATCCATAATTTCACTCCTGCAATTCGGTTTCTTATCGGGCCATAACGAAAAAAGAGAGCCACTAAGGGGTTATCAGCACCACGGTGATATTATCGCTTCCCCCGGCTTCCTTGGCCAGTTCGACCAGTTTTCCCGGTACGGCGGACGGATCGTCGGTTTCCTTTAAAACGGCTAAAATGGCATCCGGTTCCACCATATTGGTCAGCCCGTCGGTACAGAGCAGCAGGCGGGCTGTCTCAGGAAATTCCGTCACATACGAGTCGCACGCCACCCGGCTGTCCACACCGACGGCCCTTGTAATCAAATGCTTGCGGGGGTGATGCTTGGCTTCTTCCGGGGTCAGCTGTCCTTTTTCCACCATATCCTGCACAATGGAATGATCCCGGGTAAGCTGCCGCAAAGTATCGGTGACCAGATAAATCCGGCTGTCCCCAACATGCGCCATATAGGCGATCCCGGGCTTGACAAGGGCGGTAACCACGGTGGTTCCCATTCCACGCAGGTCCATGTCCGCCATCGATTCGTCGTATACCAGAGCGTTAGCCGCGGCCACCGCCGTTTCCAGCAGGTGCTCGAAAGCGGTTTCCGGCATATCCTCCTGATACCCGCTGCGCAGGTTTTCCGCAATGGTCTCAGCGGCCAGGGTACTGGCAACACTGCCGCCGTTGGCTCCGCCCATACCATCGCACACCACGGCAAAGGAGACCCCCTGTGAAAGCTCTCCGAAGCGAAACGCATCCTGATTGTTCGGGCGGACGCAGCCGGTGTCGGTCTGTCCGTAAATATTCACATTGGTCCTCCTTTCTACTCAGCCTTTTGCTGATCCTCCCGGCGGAGCTGACCGCAGGAGGCGTTGATATCGGCTCCCAGCGTCCGGCGCACCGTCACGGGAATGCCGCTTTTTTCTATAATGGACTGAAACGCCGCTAGTCTCTTCGCTGAACTCCGCCGGTGCGTTTTACCGCGGACCTCGTTCGCCGGAATCAGATTGACATGGCACAGCATGCCTTTCAGCCGCGCGGCCAGTTCCCGCGCACAGGCGTCGCTGTCGTTCACCCCGTCCATCATGGCATATTCAAAAGAAATCCGCCGGCCTACCTGTGCGATATATTCCCGGCAGGCCCGCAGCAGATCCTGTATAGGATATTTGCGGTTCACCGGCATTAGCCGGGAGCGCAGCTCATCATTGGGCGCGTGGAGCGACACCGACAGCGTCAGGGGCCAGCGATATTTCATCAGCCGGTATATCGGCTCCACCAGTCCGCAGGTGGAAAGCGAGATGTGCCGCATGCCGATGTGTACGCCGCCTTCCTCCGAGAGCATCCCGAGAAAGCGCGTCACCTCGTCAAAATTGTCGAGCGGCTCTCCCATGCCCATGAGCACCAGCGACGATACCCGGATGCCCCGATCCTTCTGCGCCGTTTCAATCTGGGACATCATTTCGGTGGCGGTCAGGTTTCGCCGCAAGCCGCCCATCCCGGTGGCGCAGAACGCGCAGCCCATGCGGCAGCCGACCTGGGTGGACAAACACTGCGACCAGCCGTGATGATACTGCATCAGCACCGATTCCACCGTTTCGCCGTCGGGCAGGCCATAGAGATATTTTACCGTCCCATCCAGCCTGGATACCAGACGACGTCGGATGACGACATGGGGAATGTTATAAACAGCGGCCAACTGCTCCCGCAGGGCCCCCGGCAAATTGGTCATAAGGGAAAAATCCGTAACGCCTTCATCCAGCCAGGTGCGGATCTGGCGCGCCCGGAAAGCGGGCTGTCCCCATTCCCGCATCTGCGCCCCCAGCGATTCCTCCGACACTGCGCGGATATCCAACCGCTCCAAAGAGTCACCTCAATTTCACAAAGCTGGCGATAAAAAACCCATCGGTTCCCTGTTCCGAAGGGAACAGGGTAATTGTAAACGCGGGATCCCGTCCCGCCCTTAAAAAACATTCCTTCAGCGGCAGCGGACGCGGGACAAATTCCGGATGCGCACCGGCAAACCGTTCCGCCACCCGTTCATTTTCCTGCGGCCGCAGCGTGCAGGTGGAATACTGCAGCACGCCGCCCGGTTTAACCATAGCCGCCGATTCTTCAAGTATCCGATACTGCAAATCCGGCAGCGCGTCCCACTCACGCGGGTCTTTATAACGGATTTCCGGCTTTCGGCGGATGACACCCAGCCCGGAGCAGGGTACGTCGCACAGCACCCGGTCAAAGACGGCCCGTTCATCGGGCGCACACGGATGGGACGCATCCCGGGTCCGCACCTGGATCACTGCGGCACCCAGCTCCCGCGCCCGGCGTTCCATCGCCTCGCATTTCGCGGAATAGGCGTCGCAGGCGTACACCTGTCCGTCGTTTTGCATATATTGCGCAGCGGTGAGGCTTTTTCCGCCCGGCGCCGCACACACATCGGCGATGCGCTCGCCCGGCTGCGCACCGAGCGCCAGGCAGCACCACTGCGAGGCCATATCTTGATGATAATACCAGTTTTTAGGTAAAGTTTCAAGCCTTTTCAGCAAGGAAATTTCCGGGATCTCCAGGCAATCCGGCAGCGAGGGCAGCGCTTTGTAGGATACACCGGATTTATCGAGCTGTTCGCACAGCTTTTCGGTAGTTGTTACCAATGTGTTGACCCGCACAAAATGCGGGGGGATATCGTTCATATGTTGGGCCAAATCCTTTGCCCGCTCCGCGGAGTAGCCGTCCGTCCACTCCTCCAGCAATGCGCGGGGACAGGAATACCGTATCTCCCAGCCCTCCGGTGTATCCGGCAGGGCGGAAAGAACACGCGCGGCGTCCCGGTCCACAGCCCGCAGGACACCGTTTACCAAACCGGCCGCCTTGTGCTGTCCCAGCCGTCGAGTAAGCTTGACCGCCTCGTTGACCGCCGCGGCCGCCGGTATTTTCTCCATGTACAGGAGCTGATAAGCGCCGACCCTCAGGATATCCAGCACATAGGGATGCAGGCGTTTCAGCTTCATGCTGCAGCACCGGGAAAGCAGGTAATCCAGCGTCAGCCGGCGTTCGATCACTCCATAAAACAGGCGCGTGGCCAGCGCCTGATCCATCGGCGGCAGTCCGGCCTGTGCCAGACGCTCTTCCCATAAAATATTGGAGTAGCTGTTCTCGCGGTGCAGGCGTATCAAGGCTTCCACCGCGCAGTGGCGCGCATTGTCAGCCATCAATTGTTCCTCCGGCCCCGGCCCGCCACAATAATCAGCAGGCGCAGGAAATTCATCAGCGACACCAGCAGGGCGGCCACATAGGTCATCGCGGCGGCGGATAACACCTTTTTAGCGGCTTTCAGTTCATCCTGCGTCAGCATCTGGCCATCGGCCAGCGCCGCCAGCGCGCGGGAACTGGCGTTGAATTCCACCGGCAGGGTCACCAACTGGAACAGTACGGCCAGCCCGAAAAACGCCACCCCGATATAAGCGAGCACCGGTACGGAAAAGATTAGGCCCGCGATCACCAGCCATGGCGACAGGGTCGATGCAAAATTGGTGACCGGCACCAGACCCATCCGCAGCTTGATCGGCCAATAGCCCTCGGCGTATTGCAGGGCATGGCCGGTCTCATGCGCCGCCACCCCGACCGCCGATACGGAGGATACGCCGTAAACCGGCTCCGACAGGCGGATGACGCCGCTGCGGGGGTCATAATGATCGGTCATGGAGCCTTTCACCGGCTCACAGGGTACCGACAGGCCGTTTTTCTGCTGAATCAGGCGGGACGCCTCCTCACCGGTGAGTCCCGAGGAAATGCGGTATCCCCCGTATTTTTTAAAGGTCGTCGACACCCGGATCTGGGCCCAAATAGCCACGACCAGCGCCGGCACCACCAGCACCAGATACCAATAATCCATAAACATGAACGGCATAAGCCTGTCCCCCTTTTCTCAAGCGTTGTCTTCCGGCGGCCGGCCCGGGAAAATTTCTCCAATAGCCAGCGGATGTCCCCGCAGAAAATCCGCGGCCGCCATACGGTTCGCGCCTTCCGCCTGCACGTCGAGCAGGCAGAGCGCCCGGCCGTCGCCGCAGGCCACCTGTAAAGGCGCCAGGCTGATCACCGTTCCCGGCGGCTGGTCGGTCGGACCAGCTACCTGGGAGGTGTGTATTTTTAGTATTTTACCCTTATACAGCGTCGAAGCCGAGGGCCAGGGATTGAGACCCCGCACCTGATTGTGGACCGCTGCGGCCGATGCCGTCCAGTCGATTCGGCTCATGCGTTTATCCAGCATGGGCGCGTAGCAGGCCAGCGATTCGTCCTGTGGGATTGGCGTCAGCGTTCCGGCCTCCAACCCGCGCAATGTCGTGGACAACAGCTCGGCCCCGTCCTCGCACAACAGGTCAAACAGTTCGCCTGCCGTTCTGTGCGGCGGCAGGGGACGCGCTTTTTTCAGCAGCATATCGCCGGTATCCAGCCCGGCGTTCATCTGCATGGTGGTGACGCCGGCCTCGGTATCCCCGCTCAGCACCGCCCACTGGATAGGGGCGGCGCCCCGCCAGCGGGGCAGCAGCGAGCCATGGACGTTGACACAGCCATACCGTGGCAGTTCCAGCAATGCGGGAGGCAAAATCCGCCCGAACGCCACCACCACGATCACATCCGGCGAGGCGGCGCTTATACGCGCCAGCGTTTCGGGGTCTTTCATTTTTGCGGGCTGGAACACGTCCATCCCCCGTTCCAGAGCAAAGGCTTTGACCGGCGGCGGCGTGAGTACGCGGCCGCGGCCTTTCGGCTTATCCGCCTGGGTCACCACCAGCGTAACCGTGTGACCGTCGGCCTCAAGCCGTTTCAAACTGGGAACGGCAAAATCCGGCGTTCCCATAAAAACCACATTCATGGCCGTCCCCTCCTTAATTAGTCCGGATCGAGCATACGGACGACATGCTTGGTAAAGATGATGCCGTCGAGATGGTCGGTTTCATGGCACATGCAGCGGGCCTGCAGATCGGCGCCGCTGATGGTAAAGGTCTTTCCGTGGCGATCCTGCGCCTGCATCACGACCTCCTTGGGCCGGCGGGTAATCCCCCACTGGCCCGGGAGGGACAGGCAGCCTTCCACGTCTTCCTGCTTGCCCTTGCGGGCAATGATTTTGGGGTTGACGCATTCTATGATCCCGTCCCCAAAATCCATCACGAATACTCGGCGCAGCACGCCTACCTGCGGGGCTGCCAGGCCCACGCCGTCCGCCTGGTGAAGCGTTTCGCCGAGATCGTCCAGCAATTCCCACAGCCGCTCGTTAAATTCTGTGACAGGGCGGCAGACTTTATGCAGGACCGGATCGGATTCCTGCAGGATATTTCGTATAGCCATCGTCCATTCTCCTTTACAGCAGTCCCGCGGGGTTCATATCCGCAAAGACCGTTACGGTTTTAGTGGGCCCCTCACGGCCCGTGCGGGTCAGCAGCTCCGCCGCCATCTGCCGGCAGCGGGCCGAATTGATCGTTTTAATCAATATTTTATACCGGTATTTCCCTGCGGTGCGGGCTACCGCCGCCGGCGTCGGGTCGAGCACGATGGCCGGCACATCCGTATACGCTCCTGTGAGCGCGCTTTTGAGTTCCCGCAAAAAAGCGCCGGCCGCTTCTCGCACCTGCCGTTCCTGCGCGCCCACAAATCCAAAGAGCAACAGATCGGTATAGGGCGGATAACGCAGAGCCTTCCGCGCTCCAATTTCCAGTTCATAAAAGCGGCCGTAATCCTGTTTTGACGCCAGATCGATAACATAATTATCCGGCGTATAGGTCTGGATTACCGCCTTACCGCCCCCGTCCCGGCGTCCGGCGCGGCCGATCACCTGGGTCAGCAGCGAAAACGTCGTCTCGAAAGCCCGGTAATCATCCGTATACAGCGCCTGGTCGGCGGACAGGACCCCCACCAGGCCCACGTCGGGAAAGTCCAGCCCCTTGGCCACCATCTGGGTGCCGATCATAATCCGGTAGTCCCCCCGGCCAAAAGCCGAAAAATTCTCCTCATAGGCGAACCGGGACATGGTGGTATCGGTATCCATCCGCAGGATGGGCTGGTCGGGGAACAGCTCCCGCAGTTCCTGCTCCACCTTCTGCGTGCCGAGGCCGGCAAACTGCAGGCGGTCGGAGCCGCACTCCGGGCAATGCGCCGGCGGCGGCTGCATATGGCCGCAGTAATGGCACATCATCTGCCCGTTGGCCCGGTGATAGGTCATGGAAATGCTGCAGGACGGGCAAGTAAAAACATACCCGCACCCTCGGCAGGACACATGGGTGTGATAGCCACGCCGGTTGAGCAGCAGAATCACCTGCTTTCCCTGCCCGAGGGTGGTGGTCATCTCCTGCCGCAGCACCTCGCCCACCACGCCGGCGTCTGCTGTTTCCAGCCTCCGGTCGGCCACCGTGACCGCGGGCAGGCGGGCGCTGCCGTACCGGCTGCGGAGAGTGTGCAGCGAATAGCGGCCGCTCAGGGCCGCGTGATAGCTTTCAACCGATGGGGTTGCCGAGCTGAGCAGCATCAGCGCCCGGTGGCGCGCGCAGCGGAACCGGGCCACATCCCGCGCGTGGTAGCGGGGCGAGGATTCGGATTTATAAGTGTGCTCCTGTTCTTCGTCGAGAATAATCAGCCCGATCCGGTCGAGCGGCGCGAACACCGCCGAGCGGGTACCCACCACAATGCGGGCTTCCCCCCGTTTAATCCGTTTCCACTCGTCCATCCGCTCCCCGATAGCCAAGCCGCTGTGGAGCACCGCCACCCGCCGCCCGTATTTGCCGAGGAACAGGGCCATCATCTGGGGCGTCAGGGAAATTTCCGGCACCAGCACCAGCACCCCCCGCCCGTCGGCGATCACCTGGTCGATCAGATTCATGTACACCTGGGTTTTGCCGCTGCCGGTTACGCCATAGAGCAAAGCCCCCGCCGGCTGGCCCGACCGGTAGCGAAGCAGCAGTTCGTCAAAGGCGCGCTGCTGCTCGTCACTCAGGCTGGCGGATGCGATATCCGGCAGCGCCAGCGGCTCTTTATGGGGAGAGCGCAACACTTCGCTCTCATAGTATTCCACCAAATTCTTTTTGTTCAGCGCCTGCACCACCGCTGTGGTTACGGAGGCAAAGTAGCACAACTCCTTGACCGAAGCGCAGCCCACGTCGGCCAGCAGCTGCAAAACCTTTTTCTGTTTGTCCGTACAACGACTGCGGGCCGCCGTTTCCGCCAGATCTTCCGCCGGAAATGACAGCCGCACCATCCTCATAACCGCGTCGCCCACCGACCGGCAAGCATCGTCGTCCCGCACCAAAAAGCCCTTTTTCGTCAGCTTTTCCGGCAGGTCCGCGCGGTCTTTATCGCCGAATACGGCGAGTAATTTTTCCTGATCAATCCCACCAGCGCGGGAGTTAACGATATCCCACAGCCGTTTTTCCTCCGGCGACAGCACGGACAGCGCCTCCGGCGGCAGGCCCGCCGCCGTCCGGTAAACCGGGCGGATACGCATATACAGCCCGGTGGGCAGCATGGCTCGCACCGCATCGAAGTAGGTGCAGAAGGTTCTCTCCCTAAGCCAGACGACCAGATCCAGCATTTCCGGGCCAAGCAGGGGCTGCGCGTCCAGGACGGCGGCAACCGGCTTGAGCTTTTCCACCTCGGCCGCCTCGTCATAGGCCATGAGAATGCCCTGCCGGCGGCGATTGCCGCCGCCGAACGGCACCAGCACCCGGCTCCCGCAGGGGACGTCCCCCAGGCGGTCCGGGACCGTATAGTCATAGAGCTTGTCGAAATGAAACGCCGTCTGCTCTACGGCAATCTTTGCTACTCTGGGCAGTACCACGGCGCTCCCCCCTTACGGCTGCGGCATTGCGATCAATCCTCTTCGTCTTCGGAGTGCTCCTCCATCACCAATTTGTAGTCGCCGGCGGAGAAATCCTCAATCGCCATGCTGACCGGTTTTTCCAGCAGGATCGTCTGCTCCTGTTCGGCTTTGTCCGCAATCTCACGGGCGCGTTTGGCCACCCCGATCACCACCGCATAGCGGCTGTTATTCCCCTGTATCTTTTCAATGTCCGTAGGTTTCAGCATACAGCAAATTCCTCCCTAATCTGTTTCATGCGGTCAAACCGCCTTGTTTCGGCCCGCAGGATACTGCTTAAATCCTCCGCGGCCTTTTCTACCTGATCGTTGACAACGACATATTGATACCGGCCCATTTGCGATATTTCACGGTGGGCCGCTTCCAGCCGCCGCCGGATAGCGTCCTCGGTTTCGGTTCCCCGCCCCCGCAAACGGTCTTCCAGCTCCTGCATGGACGGGGGCACCAGAAAAACCGACACCGCGTCCGGGCACCGCTCCATCACCTGCAGCGCCCCCTGCACCTCAATTTCCAGCAGCACGTGCCGTCCCTGATCCCGCTGCGAACGAATAAACGAGGCCGGCGTACCGTAATAGTTGCCGCTGTACCGGGCGTATTCGAGCAGCTGCTCCTCCCGGATCATCCGCTCGAAATCCTCCTGCGTACGGAAAAAGTAATCCACGCCGTCCCGCTCCCCCGGCCGGGGGGCGCGGGTGGTGGCGGAAATCGATACGGTAATATCCCCGCGGCCGGAGAGAAGCGACCGCAGCACGGTACCCTTGCCGCTTCCAGAGGGGCCGGAAAAGATCACCAGCAGACCCTGCTCAGACATTGTCCTCCATCTCCTCCCCGCCGTCGCGCCCACTGAGACGGCCGCCTACCGTTTCCGGCTGCAGCGCCGACAAAATGACGTGTTCGCTGTCGGTAATCAGCACCGCGCGGGTCCGGCGTCCATAGGTAGCGTCAATGAGGGAGCCGCGCTCCTTGGCCTCTTGTACGATCCGCTTGATAGGGGCGGATTCCGGGCTGACAATCGCCACCAGACGGTTGGCCAGCACCATATTGCCAAAGCCGATGTTGATCAGTTTCATAACAGGCCTCACTTACTCGATATTTTGTATCTGTTCCCGTATTTTTTCGACTTCCGCTTTAATATCAACGACAATCCGCGCCAAGTCCACGTCCTGGGATTTGGAGCCGATGGTGTTGGCTTCCCGGTTAATCTCCTGCACCAGGAAATCCAGCTTGCGACCCACGGCCTCGTCGCCGTCCAGCATTTGTTCCAACTGGTGCAGATGGCTGCGCAGCCGCACCGTTTCTTCGGCTACGGCAATTTTATCCGCGTACAGCGCCGCTTCGGTAAGCAGGCGTTGTTCGTCCACAGCCGCGCCGTCCAGCAGCTCGCGCATACGGGCCTGCACCTTGTCCATATGCTCCTGTACCGTTTGGGGAGAGCGTTCCTCCACCTGCCCAACCGCCAGCCGTATGGCGGCGGCGCGGGACAGCACGTCCTCTTTCATCCGGGCGCCCTCTTTTTCCCGCATGGCGACAAACGCATCCAGCGCCCGGTCCGCTACCTGCCGGACCGCATTCCAGATGGCGTCCTCATCCTCCGGTGCTTTGCGCACGGTGAGGATATCGGGATACCGGGCTAGCGCCATCACCGAAACATCATTTTTAAGTCCGTATTTTTCGCTCAAATCCTGCAGCGCTTTCAAATAGCCCTCGGCCAGCGCGTAATTGGCCACCACCTCGCTGCCCGGCGCATCCACCATGTCGATGGATACAAAAACGTCCACCTTGCCGCGGGCGATTCGCCCCTGCAGATAGGTTTTGAGCTTGTCGTCCAGGAACCCATAGACCCGAGGCAGGCGGGAAGAATATTCGTAGTAACGATGGTTCACCGATTTGATTTCCACCGTAATGTCCATACCGTCGACGGACGCCTGATGCCGACCGTATCCGGTCATACTGCGTATCATGGGAGAGTTCCTCCAATCCATTTTGCCAATACTGTTTATTTTACCAGAAATACAAGGGTTTTGTCAACCGATCCCCGGCTTATCCGCGGAAAATTCATACCGGCGGGAACAAAGAAAACCGCCGGCAGGCCGGCGATTTTCAACGAATTATTACATCGCGTATCATGAGAGCCTATCGCCGCCGGTGCGTCACAGGGAATTTCCGCGGCAGGGGCGGCCAAAAAAAGCGTTCAGCTCCACTTCGAAAAAGCCTTTACCGTCCTCAAACCCTTCGGTCTTTAAAAAGTCCGCGAGTTCCCGCTGTTTGCAGCGCGCTCTGAGGATTCCGGCCCGCCGTCCGGCATTCAGGATCGCGCGCAGCAAACCGTCTTTGACAGCTGGAGAATCCGCCTCCAGATGAAGCAGGGTTAGCGTATCGTTATCAAACAGAAAGGCACCCCAGCCTTCTTCCCGTTCGCCGGACAGGGCTGCCATTCCCTGAACTTCCGGCGCGGAGAATACCGCGGCCAGAGCCCGGCGTCTTTGCTCATCGACGGGAACGATTGTCAGCACGACCCCGCCCCCTCTGGCCGCCGGGCCGGCCGTTTTTGATATAACCCGCCGCCACTTTTTCGGGAACCTGAGAGGCCACCACCAGCGCCTTAACCTCCTGCGGGGTGAGATCCCGCCACTTTCCCGGCGGGAGCATTCCCAGTTTGACGCTGCCCACCGCCGTGCGCTTGAGGCGGATGACCTCAAGCCCCAGCAGCTCGCACATGCGGCGGATCTGCCGGTTGCGGCCTTCCCGCAGCGTGATGCTCACCACGGTGCGCTCCGGTTCCTCCTGAAGCACGGTAAGCTCCGCCGGCGCCGTGCGGCGGCCGTCCAGTTCCATACCCTCTTGAAAGGCCACGCGCTGCTCATCCGTGATACGGGAGCGCAGCGTCACCCGGTAATGCTTTTCCACATGGGCCGACGGGTGCATAATCGCCTGCGCGAACGCCCCGTCGTTGGTCAGGAGCAGCATGCCTTCGGATTCGCGGTCCAGCCGTCCGCAGGGGAATACCCGCACGCCCACGTCCCGCACCAGCTCCTCCACACAGCGGCGGCCCTGTTCGTCCTTCATGGTGGTGATATAACCCCGCGGCTTATGCAGCAGAATGTAGCGTTTTTCCTCCGGCGGGGCCAGTCGTTTGCCCGCCACCGTAATGATATCCCGGCGGGCGTCAGCCTTATCTCCCAGGTTCGCCCTCCGGCCGTTCACCTTCACTTTACCCTGTTCAATCAGTTCCTCCGCCTTGCGCCGGGAGGCCACTCCCCGCTCGGACAGTATTTTTTGCAGCCGTTCCTGTGCCATATGTTTTCTACCTTTCTGTTTTCACATCTACCATGTACATAATCCTTCCAGCATCCGTCCAAACAGCCGCCACAGCTGCCCGCCGTAGGACGCCACCGGCCGGTCTTCGGCCGCCTGTGCCGTTTTGACCGGTAAGCGCGCAATTTCCTTGCCGTCCAGCAGATAGCGCACCCATCCCACCGTTTCGCCTTTGTCCACGCCGGCCCATATAAAGTTCGGCAAATCCACCCGCGTCACGATCCGGGCGGCATCCCCTTGCAGGACCTTGGCCTGAGGCGGAGCGGCGGCGGTCAGCTCCACCGCCGATTCCACGCCTCCCGCCACCCGCAGCTTCGGGAACTCCGCAGCCGGCAGGTCCACGCTTTCCACCTTAGCAAACGCCGCGTTATATAAATTCATATGATCATCCCAGTCGTCGGGGCAATTCAGCGTCACGACAATAAAGGTAACGCCATCCTTTCGCGCGGCGGAGACAAGGCAGCGGCCGGCCTTTTTGGTAAAACCAGTCTTTAAGCCTATCGCATCCGGATAAAGCTGCAGCAGCCGGTTGTGATTGGCGACCGTAACCAGCCGCTTGGGGTCTCCCAGGCGGATGGATGCGGACTTCATGGCAAAGATTGGCGCCAGCGTCTCATTTTTGAGAGCCTCCCGCGCCAGCAGGGCCATATCGTAAGCCGTGGAGGCGTGGCCGTCCGCGTCCAGACCCGAGGGGGTGACAAATTTGGTATGCGTCATGCCGATAGCCGCCGCCCGCTCGTTCATCAGCTTTGCAAAGGCCTCCTGGCTGCCCGCCATTTCCAGCGCCAGCACGTTGGCGGCGTCGTTGCCGGACACGAGAAGCAGGCCGGTGATCAGGTCCTGCGCGGTGATTTTATCGCCCCCGCGCAGGCCCAGAGCCGTGCCTTCCACCATTACCGCTTTGGCGGTCACCGTAATATCCTTTTGCAGGTCCAGCCGCTCCGCCGCCAGCAGCGCCGTCATGATTTTCGTGGTACTGGCCATGGCGCGCGGCGTATGCGCGTCCTTCTGATATAAAATGCGGCCGCTATCCGCTTCCATCAGCACGGCCGACCTGGCCGATACGGACACGTCGATCTCCGCCCGCGCCGTCACCGGCACGCTCCCGGCCACCAGGCAAACCGCCAGAATTCCTGCCATTTTTCTGCGCCAACCCACAACAACACCCGCCCCTTTGCATCCGTTATTCTTTAAAACGTATGCAGACGGGCGGGCGGATAGTCCAGCCGTGGGTTATTTCGATTCCTCACAGTCGGCCGCTTTCTTATCCTTTTTAAACATGTCGCTGACCTTGTCCACTACATCGGGAATCATATTAACCAGGCGGTCGTTGGAGTCGGGTTTGGCAACCAGCTGCAACAGGCGCACGTCGCCGTTGCTCACAACGATAAAGGCGATGGGCGTAATATTCATTCCCACACCGGAGCCGCCGCCAAACAGTTCCTTATCCGGCATTTTCGTTGGCAGGTCGGAACCGCCGCCGGCAAAACCGCAACAGACTTTTGATACCGGAATCAGGGTGATCCCGCCCGGAAGCACAATCGGCGTGCCCACAACGGTATTCACGTCCACCATTTCTTTAATCTTTTCCATGGAAACACCGAGAAGATCCTGCACTTTTTTCTCCATCACATAGTCATCCTTTCTTAATACCCAGCAAATTCGGCCATTGCGTAAGTCCCATAAACGTTCCCAGCAGCACGATCGCAACGCTGAGCAGCGACGTATGCACCCGTACGTCCGCCGCCACCTCGCTGTGTTCCCAGTCAAACCGGGGGGTTACCTGTACGGCGCTTTTTCGCACCCGAAGCAGATTCTCAAGCGCCGCCTGCGCCGGATACAGCACCGCGCAGGCCTGTCCGTAGCGGATAGCGGTGGTATCCGCTTCACCGGTGGCTACCGTTACCGACAGGTATAAACGATCGACGGTCAGCATCCGGCGCAGCCGCTTCACCATCTGTCTGGCCAGTTGCACCAGCGTCTGCGCTTCCTTCATCGCCTCGGATACACCGTCTTCTTTCAAGTCCCTGAAAATTTCGGACAGCCTGTCCGAAAACGAGGCCTTTTTTTCATGGATTGCCTTACGGCTCTTTTTGGCTTTTGCTTTTTTTGGGGGTTTTTTCTTTTTCTCCTTTTTTTCCTGCTCAGAGGAATACAGATTCATTTTTATAAATCCATACCGCAGCCAAACGAGCAGTTCATCCCGATATTCCAGACCGACCTGCACCGGGATCAGGAGCAGCAGCAGTATCAGCCCCAGCAGTGCCAGCAGGATATACAGAACGATCATGCGTCCACCTCTTTTTGTTCTTCCGGCAGCGGTTCCGGCGGCGGAACGTCCCCGTCGCTTTCTTCCTCTTTGTCCGGCAAGGGCGGCAGGTCATGGAGTGTCGTCAGGCCGAAGCTGAGCAGAAAATGCGGCGTCGTCCCATATAACAGCGGGCGTCCAGGCAATTCCAGCCGTCCCCGCTCCTCCACCAGTCCTTTGGCCACCAGCCCCTGCAGCACAGCGGAGCAGTCCACTCCCCGCACCTGCTCGATAAACGCTTTGGTCACCGGCTGGTTATACGCCACCACAGCCAGGACCTCCATGGCCGCCTGGGACAGGGGCGTGTTGCGCTTGAGATCCATAGCCGTGCGCACATACGGCGCATAAGCCGCTTCGCTGGACAGTTGGTACGCGTCGTCCAGCCGGCGCAGGGAAATGCCGCCCTCCTGCCGGCGGTACCGCTCCACCAGTCCTTCCGCCAGATAGCGGACCTCATCTTCGTCCAGCTCCAGCGCCAGTGCCAGGCGGCTGACCGGAACCGGTTCGCCGCTCGCAAATAGTATGGCCTCAATCGCCGCCTGATACTCTCTTGTTTCCAGGAATCATCCCTCCTCTGCCGATGTCCGGGAGCGCTCCAGCATGGTAACCGTCTGCCCGTCGCCGTCCCCATCCACCCGGATGCGGCGGCCTTTAATGAGTTCCAGCAGCGCCAGAAAGGTCGCCACCAGCTCGGATTTGCTTTCGGCCGACTGGAACAGCGTGGGATAAGCAACGTGTTTTTCTTTATACAGACGGCGAAGCACAAACATAATTTTTGAGGATACCGAAACGATCTTGCGGGATACGATCCCGCTGAACGCCTGCACCGGTGGCGGCAGGCGCCGCTTTCCCCGCCCGGCGGCGGCCAGGTAGGCGTCCCGCATGGTTTCGGGAGGATGCACCCGCCGGTAAGTGCGGTCGGGTTCAACCTCTTCCGCAGACCGGATAAACAGATCCCCGCCGACATACACGGCCGCCATTCGCCCGGCTATTTCCCGGCAGAGCTGGTATTCAATCAATTCGCCGGCCAGCTCCCGTTTCAGCTCTTCCGCTTCCTCGTGCCGGGGCAGCAGCATGGCCGATTTGATCTGCACCAGACGGGCGGCCATCTCCAAAAACTCGGTAGCGACATCCAGATCGGTCTCCTGCATCCGCCGGATAGTATCCATGTACTGCTGCAGCACCTCGGCAATGGGTATATCGTAAATATTGAGTTTATTTTTCTGCACCAGAAAAAGCAGCAGATCCAGCGGCCCCTCAAAAGCGGGCAGCTTGTAGGAAATCGTATCCATGCGGCTCCTGTCCTTATTTAAAATTGGTTAGGCATGCCGAACAGCGCGCAAAACAGGCCGCCCACTCCATGGCGCAGCCAGTAAAGGGGCGTGTCGAGAACGCCCACAAACAGCAGAAGCAGCAGGCCCAGCATGATATACCGCTCGTACTGTTCCATATAGAATGCCCATTTCCGCGGCAGAATCGCACTAAAAATACGGGAGCCGTCCAACGGAGGGATGGGCAGCAGGTTGAACACCGCCAGCCCAATATTGACACTCGCAAACACCTGGATTAAAATAATATGCGCGTATTGCAGCCATTCCGATCCCATATTCGCGTATAAATATCCATCCTGTACACCGCCGCCAAACAGCAGCAGCACCCGGAAAATCGCGATGGAAAGGATCGCCATCAGCAGGTTGGACACCGGGCCGGCCAAGGCGGTCAGCGCCATGCCCTGGCGGGCGTTTTTAAAATGCCGCGGGCTAACCGGCACCGGGCGGGCGTAACCGATGCCGAAAAGCAGGATCATGCCCGCGCCCATCCAATCGATGTGCGCCAGAGGGTTGAGTGTCAGCCGGCCGTTCCAACGGGGGGTCTTGTCCCCCAAGCGGTCCGCCACAAAGGCGTGAGCAAACTCATGCACCGGCATCAGCACCAGAATCAGCACCATATAACTGAGAAACAAAAACATCAGCTGCATAAAATCCACATTGCCGGATCGCATCGCGCTCAGTACGGTTCCCAACATATTGTCAAGTCTCCTTTAATCTCTTCCTGTACAAAACCCATAATGATATATTATATTAAAATTGATACGGGATTACAAGCCTTTCCCGTCCTGTTTGCAGAAAATTCAGAAATCCCCGGGTTTTTCAAAAAAAGGGTTGCTTTTTCAGGAAAGGTCTGTTAAAATAAATCCGTTATTTTGCTTTTGGGAGGTGCAGAAATATGGCAAAATGTGATATTTGCGGAAAAAGCGTTGCGTTCGGCATCAAGGTTTCCCACTCGCACAGACGGTCCAACCGTGCCTGGAAACCCAACATCAAACGCGTCAAGGCCGTGGTCAACGGTTCTCCGAAAAGGGTTTACGCCTGCACCCGTTGCTTGCGTTCCGGAAAAGTGACCCGCGCGATCTGAGAATAACCGATATCTGGAAAGAGCCGCCTGACAGGCGGCTCTTTTTGTTTATCCGCTATCGATGACCGCCCTGGTCATGTCTCCCGGACGCTGTAAGACATCCGGCAGCAGGCGTCGTGCCATTCCGGATATTTTTAAAAGACGCCGCGTTTGCGGCGTCTTTCTTTTTATTTAGCCCACTATTTTGTCAGCCTCTTGTAATTTTTACGGGAGTGGTATATAATATAACCCGACATGGGTGGAATAATTATGTCAGATCAGCTGTTGTCCGCCACAGGAGGAATAAACCATGAAACCAGAATACGCGCAGGAAAACCTGACCATGCTGACCGACTTTTACGAGATCACCATGGCCAACGGATTCCTGGAAAGCGGCAAGGGCGATCAAATCGTATACTTCGATATGTTTTTCCGCCGTATTCCCGATAACGGCGGCCTGGCGATCATGGCCGGGCTTGAGCAGGTTATCGACTATTTGAACCAGCTTACCTTTACCTCCGACGACATCGCGTATCTGCGCGGTCGTCATCTGTTTTCCGAAGAATTCCTGGATTATCTGGCGCAGTTCCGTTTCACCTGCGATGTGTGGGCGGTAGAGGAAGGCACACCCATTTTCCCGCACGAACCGATTCTGACGGTACGTGGTCCGGCCATACAGGCACAGTTTATCGAAACCATGCTGCTGCTCACCATCAATCACCAATCGCTGATCGCCACCAAAGCCAACCGGATTGTACGGGCCGCGGCCGGACGGTCGGTAATGGAATTCGGCTCCCGCCGCGCACAGGGATACAGCGGCGCCGTTTTTGGCGCCCGCGCCGCCTATATCGGCGGATGCAGCGCCACGGCCTGCACACTCGCCGACCGCCGCTTTGGTATTCCCGCCGCGGGGACTATGGCCCACAGTTGGGTCCAGCTTTTTGACAGCGAGCTGGACGCGTTTCGCGCATACGCCCGTATTTATCCCGACAACTGCCTGCTGCTGGTTGATACCTACAACACCCTGAAATCGGGCGTTCCCAATGCCATCAAGGTTTTTAAAGAGGAGCTGCTGCCCCGGGGAAAGCGTCCCGGTGGTATTCGCATCGATTCCGGCGATATCCCCTATCTGAGCAAAAAAGCGCGCAAAATGCTGGATGAAGCAGGCTTTCCGGACTGCCCTATCACCGCTTCTAATTCGCTCGATGAACACATTATACGCGATATGATCGCTCAAGGCGCCTGCGTAGACAGCTTCGGCGTGGGCGAACGGCTGATCACGGCAGCCGGCGATCCGGTTTTTGGCGGGGTGTATAAACTGGCCGCTGTGGAAAAGGACGGCCGTATCCTGCCCCGCATCAAAATCAGCGAGAATGTTTCTAAGATCACCAATCCCTGCTTTAAGAACCTGTGGCGTCTTTTGGACCGGGAAACCGGCAAAGCCATTGCCGATGTGCTGACGCTGCACGACGAAGTTATCGACGATACACAGCCTTACGTTATTTTTGATCCCGATCACATTTGGAAACGCAAAACTCTGACCAACTTTTCCGCCGTACCGCTTATGAAACCCATTTTCAAAAACGGGGCGTGCGTTTACACCTCTCCTCCCATTGAGACCATTCGCTCTTATTGCGCCGACCAGATAGCGCATATGTGGGATGAAGTGCTGCGGTTTGAGAATCCCCACACCTATTATGTCGATCTTTCTCAACCCTTGTGGGATGAAAAACAAAAACTTTTATCAGAATACAGTTTTTAAGTTTTCAATTCTTTCAAATCTGGAGTAAAATTAACAATTTATTCATAAAATAGACACATTGCGCCCCTAAAATAACCTTAATGCTTGATTTATATTACGATAGGATTTAATAAGGAGGTCGAAATCATGCCCAAATTGGTTTATGTATACGGGGATGACCAGAAAATGCTGGAAGTGCTTGTAACCTCTCTTCGCAATAATGGATATTCAATTGAATATACCGATATTTCCGAAGAAAACTGCGCGGGAAACATTACGGCTGATATTTCGCTGGTGTGCAAGCCCGTATCGACAACGGAAAAGATTACCATGGGCGGATTAACAGTAGATTTGGACAACATGTCGGTTGTTAATGAGAAACAGGAGTCGATTCATTTTACTCCCACGGAATTCTCAATGCTTACCTATCTGATGAAAAACGCCGCCCGCGCTGTTCCGCGCAGTGAGCTTCTCCCCGCTGTGTGGGGCATTGACCACAACCCGGCTACCCGCGTTGCGGACGATACGCTGAAACGCATCCGTCGCAAACTGGCCGGATCCCGGCTGTCGATCGACACCGTGTGGGGCTATGGATTTAAAATCCGCGAAATTTAACACGGCATTCATAATTGGATTACCAACAAGGCTGAACACAAATGTGTTTCAGCCTTGTTTTGCGTTGAGCTGGGACGCCCGCAGGGACTGCCTCGCCCTCAGTAGGCGCACCGCCACCAAATTTGCCGATATTCCCAGACGGTCGGCGATTTTCTTTTCCGGATATTCCATTACATAGCGCAAAATCAGCACATCCTGTGAATCCTTGTTGAGTTTGCGGACAGAACAGCGGATACACTGACGGTCTTCTTCGGCTATTAACGCTTCTTCCGGCGATCGCGTGCTGCCGGCAAGAGCTTCCACATCCGCCTGCGGCAGACAGGTTTCCCGTTGTCCTTTATGCAGCCGGTTAAACGACAGATTGCGTGCAATGCAGATCAAATAGCGATGAGTCTTTTGGCGGTCGCCATGAGCTACCTGATCGATATGCCCGCGCAGACGGAGAAAAGTATCCTGCGCGACGTCTTCCGCTTCCGCATTATTTTTCAGAATGTGAAACGCACATTCCTTGACTTTTTGATGATACTCTCTGTATAATTGTTCCCAAAGCCGGTCCCTTGCCTCACGTTTGACAGGCAAGGCTCTCCCAGGCTGTCTCACAGCCAAGCCCCCCTTTTCCGCATCACTCTATCATAAATTCCTGCCGAGATCAAGTTGCATAAATAGTGAAATAATTTCACATTTTGTCAACGCATTTGGGGATTCTGTCTATTGATTCGCCTGTGTGTGTACTTCTGTATGACAATATCCACTCAGGGCATAGGAGACGACGCCATGTATATTCCATCTGCCGTCCGCGATATTCTGAATACGCTGACTCAGGCCGGCCACAGCGCATATATGGTGGGAGGCTGTGTGCGTGATTTCCTGATAGACCGCCGCTCCCACGACTGGGATATGACAACCTCTGCCCGGCCGGACGAGATGCTGCGGATTTTTGCCGGCAAAAAAGTGATCCCCACCGGCATCCGTCACGGCACAGTCACGGTTTTAGCGGATGATATACCGGTGGAAGTGACCACCTACCGGGTGGACGGCGGATATGAGGATCATCGCCACCCTTCCCAGGTATCGTTCACCCGCTCCCTGACTGATGATCTTGCCCGGCGGGATTTCACCATGAATGCCATGGCGTATCACCCGGAGGAGGGCTTAATCGATCCATTCGGCGGGCAGGCGGATCTGCGTGCGCGTCTTATCCGCTGCGTGGGAGACCCGGACACCCGGTTCAGGGAAGACGCCCTGCGGATTATCCGCGCCCTGCGGTTTTCTTCCATGCTGGGATGCTCCATCGAGTTCCGTACACAGACCGCCCTGCGCCGGGGCGCCCCTCTGTTAAAGACCATATCTCCGGAACGGCTGTACCGGGAGTGGCAGTCTCTGCTGTGCGGAGACGGCGTTGAGCCTGTTTTTCTCGACTATGCCGATGTACTGGCGGTGTTACTGCCGGAGATTGCAGCCATGCGCACCTGCCCCCAGCAGCATCCCTGCCATATGTATGACGTCTATACGCATACGGTTAAATCCCTGTCCGCCGCCCCGGCCGATCTCCTGACCAGACTGTCTCTGCTGTTTCATGACGCCGGCAAGCCCTCCTGCCGCACGCGAGGAACCGATGGATGGGATCATTTTTACGGGCATGCCGCCCAAAGCGCCTCGATTGCCAACCAGTGGCTGCAGGCAATGAGAGCCGACCGTGCCACTGTGGACACCGTGACACGGCTGGTTTCCCTGCACGACGCAGATCTTCCGGCCACGCGGCCGGCGATCCGCCGCTGGCTGGGCCGACTGGGCGCAGACAATTGCAGGCGCTGGCTGGATATCCGCCGCGCGGATATCGAAGCGTTGGCCCCAGAGGTACGTCCCGGCAAAATGGTGGCTTTAAAAGAGCTGTCTTCCCTGTTTGATGAGGTATGCCGGGAACAGGAATGTTTTTCGCGCCGCCACTTGGCCATCAATGGCCGGGACTTGATGGCGGCCGGCATTCCTCCCGGGAAGGACATGGGACAGCTGCTCACACAAATGCTGGAAGCGGTCATGGATGAACGGCTGCCGAACGAACGGGAAGCCTTGCTGGCCTGGGCAGCAAAGGCTGCGAAATTATAATCACGCCCCCATTTGACAAATGGAAAATCACCGTTTTACCAGCTTACAATACACTGAAAATATAGATTGTTCTCCCATTCTGATAATCCTGCCTTGAAAGGGGTGTTGGACATGGCCTCTCCTCCCTCATTTGCCAGCGATACTTCCGGACGGCGTCCGATACAATGGGTCCGGGCGCTGCTTATACTGTTCCTGGGACTGACGATAGCCCACCTCGGCGTGACCCTGTTTCTGATTACCGACCTTGGTACCGATACGTTCACCATCCTGATCCAGGGACTGGCTCATACGGCCGGCGTGTCTGTTGGAACCATGCATGTTATTGTGCTTTGCCTGCTCATGGCCGTTATGTTGGTTACCACCAAGGGCTATGTCAAACCGGGCACCGTGGTATGCGCTTTCTGCGGCGGCCCTATCATCGATTTCTTTACGTGGTTGCTTGGGGATGTTGTGAACGCCTCCTCCCCTTTGCCGGTTAGGCTGCTGGTGATGGCGGCCGGGTGCGTCGTCCTCGCCTGCGGGATGTCGGTGGTTATCGGCAGCCGCGCCGGAACCGGGCCCAACGATTTAATCGCTATCATTCTCAGCGACAAATGGGGACGGTGGGAATTCCGCTGGGTACGTATGGCGTGTGACGGTTTGTTTGTCCTGCTGGGTTTTCTTCTGGGCGGAACGCTGGGGATCGGCACCATTGTTGCCGCCGTTTTAACCGGGCCCTGCGTGCAGTTTTTCCTTCCACTTACCGGCCGGCTAATCGCGCATTGCCACATAGAACCGGATCGTTCCCGATAAGGCAGGTAATAGAAAACGGGAGGGGATATTTAAAATATCCCCTCCCGTTTCATTGCGGTTTTATTCTGGCCAGGAAGTAATCTTTTTCGTTGCATACTGCAGGATCAGCAAGGCGTCGGAAGAACCAACCTGCCCGTCGCCGTTCACGTCCGCCGCCGCTTTCTGGTCATCATTCAGCAGAACCTTGCCGGTTGCCGCCTGCAGCACCATCAGCGCATCCGCCGAATCCACCTTGCCGCTGCCGTTCA
>URYP01000017.1 GCA_900552115.1 uncultured Oscillospiraceae bacterium
GCAAAGTCCGCTTTGCTCCGGCTTGTTTTTTTGCCTTCGGCAGAAAAACAAGCCATCTGACCGCTTCCTTGCTCCTCCTCTTTCGCAAAAGGTCACGCTTGGCTCACCTGTTCGGTTGTAAACGCCCTCACGACGGTTCGCTGTCGCTACCAACTTTTTGCGAGTCGCGCGGGAGTTCAAATCTCCCTCATAAACCGCCAGGCGATTCATTTTGTATCACCCTTACAAGCAAAAAGAGTGCCACTCGTTAGAGTGGCACTCTTTTTGCTTCAGGGTACGATCAGGAGTCGAACCTTTTCGACATTCTGTTGCTCGGATCACGTAGAAATGGGTTGCGCTCGTTTCCATTTATGGTCATTACCCGCTCTGTTCGTTATGCGTTTGTCTCATCTTCTTGGTTACCATACATCGGAAAACACTCCAGGAAATAATCGCATTCATCACAGCAGCATTCAATTATGTTACCGTCTTTATCCCTATGTGCGCCATTTCCATAACAGTCTTTGCCTCTATTGCCAACACAATCTGACATCTTATTTAAAAAGCAAGTACGGTCGTCTCAGACTGTACTTGCTTTTTCTGCATACAATACCGGTTTGATATGTGCCGGAAATTTGTATATACCCACGCTTTGAATATCGTAACGATAAGCGTCAGGCCGTCATACAAATGATAGTAGAGGACATATAAAAATACGTATCCAGGAGGAAAACCATGTGCTGTCAACAAAGGTTCAGTGAGGTTACCAAAACCTATCTCTGCCGATTTTATGAAGTTCTAGATACGATGATTGTCGCTATGTCCAATGTTCAACATACGGACAGTCTATCTCATACTTTCATCAAACAAATGATCCCCCATCACGAGGCGGCTATCGCAATGTCCCGCAATCTCCTGCAATATACCACCCTGGTTCCTTTACAGGAGATCGCGCAGAACATTATTAAAGAACAGACCAAAAGTATTGAAAACATGCAAAGCCTGTTGCCACAATGTTCAACTGTAACCAATTCGCCACAGGATTTATGCCTTTACGACAAACGGTTTCATCAAATAAGCCGCGCTATGTTTACACAAATGCAGCGCGCTTGTTCGACCAACGATATCAACGCCAACTTCATGCGGGAAATGATCCCTCATCATGAAGGGGCTATCCGCATGTCCCGGAACGCATGCTGCTACCCTGTCTGTCCGGAACTGGTTCCCATACTTCAGTCGATCATCCAGTCGCAGCAGGAAGGCGTTTGTAAGATGCAGCGGCTTTTGCGCAGCATCGGAGCCGGTTAATCGCTTTTAGCCGGTGGTATGGGTAGGCGCCTTTTTCATCTTGCCCTAGGGGACACACCTGTGATATACTTTAAACCGGGGACACCCTGCGGATGTTCCCGGTTTGTTATGCGCGGGTAGTATCTGTTGACATGAAAAGCGCGTTGCGGCAGGGCATGTCAATGGTTAAGGCCCCCCGGATTGCCGCTGTTTACTGTGGCGATCCTCAGCATAGGGGAATCCGGTCACACGTATCCTCCTCTTTTAGCCGTAATGCTGCACCGCCCGAGAGTTGGCGAACGGCAATAGAGATGGAATTGCAGCAAAAAGACGCCGCCGGTATCCACCAGCCGGCGTCCCATCGTCAATATGTCCGTATAGCTATTAAAACCACACCGAAAGACTTATCCAGTTACCTTTTCCGACTGGATCAAAGAGATGAATCCGTCCACCATCCGTTTTTCCTTTGGCGAAAGAGAACCGATTTTATCCTCCAGTTCTTTACGCATATACAGTTCAGACGTGGTGGAGGTTCCCAGCAGAATGTCGTTTGGCGTAACCTCTAAAGCACCGCATAGCTTGGCCAGGGTTTCCAAACTGGGAATGGACCGACTGTTTTCAATGTTGGAAATATAATTGTTTGCGAGGTCGGTCTTTTCCGCCAACGCTTCCTGCGTCAACTTTTTGCTTTTACGAATGTCCGCCAGGCGTTTGCCCATCAAAGAATAATCTACAATCATATTTTTCACGCCCTTGCCAGATTTGAGTGAGTACTCATCCGTTTCTTAGCATAACGGATTTATCATTCGCAATTAAGCTATTTGTAGTAGAATTACACTTATTGGTGTTAAAAATGTGTAAAAAATACACTTTTAGAGAAATTTTGTTGATTAACTCTTAATAAATATAATAGAATGTATGTGTATACAGCCAGGTTAAGAATAATACCGGCGTGGGAAATAAAAGATTAAATGCGGCGGTATCTTGATCTTATATCGGCTCCGGATTATAATGAGCAATGAGCATAAGGAGATGAGCGGCGTGAAAAAGCGATGGATGCTGGCAGTCTGTTTACTGGCCGCCTGCCTGTTGTGCAGCTGCGGTCAATCATCGGATATTGACCGGCTGCGGGGGGAAGTGGATAGTCTGCGGTCCGAACTGTCACGTACAATGACGGCGGATACGTCGGCGAACGGGACCGCCAAGACCACGACAACCGGATCTGTCACCACCACTACGAAGGGGGAAACGGCGGATTATGTCCGCTGCCCGGAATGTCTGGGCACCGGTTATTTTAATGCCTGCGGTGCCTGTGATGGGACCGGCCTGATCACCGTGAACGGGGAAAGGGTTCCCTGTACCAACTGTGATGGATGCGGAAAAAACCAGTGTTTTCAGTGCGGGGGAGAAGGGAAAATCCTGAAATCGGTTTTTGACGCGTCTTCCCTGCATACCTATGGTACATATACGACCGGTGCGACACAGGCGACGCCGGCCGTTCCGAATACACCGAACCATCCATCTCCGGTTATCACCTATACCCGCGCACCGGTGACGCCTATGCTGCCCGGCAGGGGGACGCCCTGCCGCATGTGCGACGGCACGGGGAAACAGACGTGCAGCTATTGTCATGGGGAAAAATATAAAGTCGAGCGTAAACGGGCGCCCTACTATGGCGGAGACTATACGCCTTCGTATTATACGGTTAAAATACCCTGCTCCATTTGTCACGCGACGGGAAAGGTCAAATGCCTTTACTGTGGCGGCAGCAAAACCCTGCCATAACAGGAGTTGCCTGGCAGCGATTAATATACTATCCAAAATCGTGGCGGGATCCGCCGTCACTAACGCGTTGCACGAAGCGGGATACACTCTTCCCGCTTTGTGCATTTTTTATTTGTGCGTATCTACAATTCGGGATAGTATCCCGGAATATAAAATATGTATGATACAGGCTATACATATTGTCCCCGCCTATGTATCCGTTTTCCAATCATTGAACAGCGCATCCATATACCCGTTTTTATAGAAAAAAGGATAAAAAAGTTCCACAATAGCCGCCGGCTTTCGTCAAAGGCTTGAAAGGGTTTTGAGGAAGAGCGTTTCCGTAGGACGGTAAGGGGCTTTTTTGTCGGATTCTCTTGAAAAAGGAATGGGTTTATGCTAACATAAAACACGTATGTATCGAAAGGCGTGGATTGGAAACAGCCGCTCGTTCGGGCGGCAGGCTGGGGGATGCGCTAGTGAAAACAGTACTGGATACATTGACGTTGCTTGGTGGTATCGGCATGTTCCTGTTCGGCATGAGCCTGCTGGGGAATTCCCTTCAGAATCTGGCCGGCGCCAAGCTGGAGGGGATTCTGGAACGGCTCACCAACAACCGGATCAAAGGGGTGGCGCTGGGCGCCGGGGTAACCGCAGCCATTCAGAGCTCGGCCGCGACCTCGGTCATGGTGCTGGGCTTTTTAAATGCCGGCATCATGAAGCTGACGCAGGCGGTGCCCGTCATTATGGGAGCCAACATCGGTACGACCATGACGGGGCAGATCCTGCGGCTGGGCGATATATCCGGGGATTCCAACGCCTGGATATCCCTGCTCAAGCCCTCGTCGTTCGCGCCGGTATTCATTGCCATCGGCGCGGCCATGATGCTGGTGTCCAAACGCAAGCGGATCAAGGATCTGGCCTCGCTGCTGATCGGCTTCGGCATCCTGTTCGTCGGCATGACCACCATGGAAAATGTGCTCGGACAGCTGCGGGATGTGGCTTGGTTCCAGGAATTGTTTACCATGTTTGAAAATCCGCTGCTGGGCGTGCTGTTCGGTGCACTGGTGACGGCGCTGCTGCAAAGTTCCTCCGCATCGGTGGGCGTGCTGCAGGCGGTATCCGCCACCGGCATGGTCAGTTTTTCCATGGCGGCTCCCATCATCATGGGCCAGAACATCGGCAAATGCGTCACGGTTATTCTGGCCAGTATCGGGACCAACCGCAAGGCTAAACGCGCGGTGATTATCGACGTGATGGCCAACGTGGTGGGCACTCTGTTTTTCCTGGTGGGCATTTACGGTTTCCAGTATCTCGTTGGTTTCCCCTTCTGGGAGGACGCGGTCAATCGCGGTTCCATCGCCAATTTCCATACCATTTTTAACATCGGCACCACCTGCTTGCTGCTGCCGTTCTGCAACGGCCTCATCAAGCTGTCCAAACGGATCATCCGGGACGATCCGAGTTCCAAAATGGATCAGGAGCTGGCCTTGCTGGATGATATTTTCCTGTCCACCCCGCCAGTGGCCCTGGAGCAGTGTAAAAAAGTCGTGAACAGCATGGGGGAGGCCGTGAAAGAAAATTTCGCCATCTCCTGTGGGCTGCTGACGAATATGGACGACAAAAAACTGGCCCTGCTGGAAGAGAACGAGCGATTCCTGGACCGGACGGAAACGGTGCTGGTAGAATATTTGGTGAAGATTACGGCCCGTGACCTTGGATCAGACGACAGCCGCCTGGCCACCGAGCTGATTCACAGCGTCAGCGACTTTGAACGCATCGGGGATTACTGTGAAAACATAGCGGAAGTCGCCGCATTTAATCGGGACCAGGCCATCGCCTTTTCCCCGTCCGGCGACCGGGAGTGCCGGTACCTGATGAAAGCGGTTCAGGCCATCATCGATATGACGGTGGATGCCTACCGTACAGAGGATATACCGGGGATGCGGCGGGTGGAGCCGCTGGAGGAAACCATCGACAGCCTGGTGGAGATTATGCGCTCCCACCATATCGAGCGGCTGAAAACCGGGAATTGCGGGACGCAAAGCGGCATATCCTTTGTGGAGGCGCTGACCAATATGGAACGCATTGCCGATCACTGTTCCAATATTGCCGTTCATTTGATCCAACGGGTGAACCGCAACGAGATTTTTGATATACACGCTCATCTGCGCCATGTGCACGAAGGCGTGAGCGAGGAATATAAAGCCCTGTACCGGTATTATGAAAATATGTACTGTGATCCGGTAACCGTCGGGCAGGAACAGGCCGTCCCGGCCACCCTGTCCGTGGAGTCGGCGGCCGGGCAATAGGCGCCATTTGTTTCGTATAAAGTGAGATTATAGACGAATGTTTGAAGGAGTGGGCAAGCGTGTTTACAATCGTGAAAAAACGGCCCTTGAACGAATGGGTCACATGGATGGATATCGAGGCCCCGCTGATTGCGCGTAAAGCGCGGGCCGGGCAATTCATTATTCTGCGCGTCAATGAAACCGGCGAGCGGATCCCGCTGACGATTGCGGATCATGATGAGGAAAAGGGCACCATTACCATTATCTATCAGAAGGTGGGCAAAACCACCCTGCTGCTGGATACCCTCTCGGAAGGGGAGGCGATCCTCGATTTGGTCGGGCCTCTCGGCAAGGCGACGGAAATCGAAGGCTTTGCCAAAGTGGCGATTATCGGCGGCGGCGTTGGCTGCGCCATCGCTTACCCGGAAGCAAAAGCGTTTCACCAGGCGGGCGCACAGGTGGACATGATCGCCGGCTTCCGCAGCCAGGATATCATCATGCTGGAGGAAGAAATGGCCGCCGCCAGCAGCCGGCTGTTCGTCATGACCGACGACGGTTCTAACGGGAATAAGGGATTTGTTACCGCCAAGCTTCAGGAGCTGCTGGATGCGGGAGAAACCTATGACATGGTGTTGGCCATAGGGCCGCTGCCCATGATGCGGGCCGTATCGCAGGTGACCAAAACGGCGGGCATCAAAACGCTGGTCAGTATGAATCCCATCATGATCGACGGCACGGGCATGTGCGGCGGTTGCCGCCTGACCGTGGGCGGCGAAACCAAATTTGCCTGTGTGGACGGCCCGGAATTCGATGCACACGAAGTGGACTGGGACGAGGCAATGAAACGCCTGACGCCGTATAAGCAGGAAGAACAGCACGCTTGCCGCCTGTTCCAGCAGGACCGGTAATTCAAAGAAGTAAGGGGCTATTACGCTATGGCAATCAATAAACAAACAACGAAAACGCCCATGCCGGAACAGGAACCGGCGGTACGGGCGGCTAACTTTGAAGAAGTCGCCAAGGGGTATACCTGGGATATGGCGGTGAACGAGGCACAGCGCTGCCTGCACTGCAAGCATAAGCCCTGTGTGGCGGGGTGCCCGGTCAATGTCCAAATCCCGGATTTTATTGAAAAACTGGCGCAGGGCGATCCGGAATCCGCGTATCTTACCATTGCCGAAACCAGCTCGCTGCCGGCAGTGTGCGGGCGCGTCTGCCCACAGGAGAGCCAGTGCGAAGCGCGCTGCGTACGGGGCAAACAGGGGGAACCGGTCGCGATTGGCCGCCTGGAACGGTTCGCCGCCGACTGGCATATGGAACACGCCCAGGATGCCCCGGCCCCGGCTCCGTCCAATGGCCACAAGGTGGCAGTCATCGGTTCCGGCCCTGCGGGCCTGACCTGTGCGGGAGATCTGGCCAAAAAGGGGTATCAGGTAACGGTGTTCGAGGCCTTTCATACAGCCGGCGGCGTTTTGATGTACGGTATCCCGGAGTTCCGTCTGCCCAAAGCCATCGTGCAGCGGGAAGTAGACGGTCTGAAGGCCATGGGCGTAAAAATTGAAACCAATATGGTTGTCGGCAAGGTGCTGTCGCTGGACGAATTGCTGGAGAACGGCTTTGAGGCGGTGTTCGTTGGAAGCGGCGCCGGCCTGCCCAGCTTTATGGGGATCCCAGGGGAAGAATTGGTGGGGGTCTACTCGGCCAATGAATTCCTCACGCGTATCAATCTGATGAAAGCCTACCGCGAGGAATACGACACGCCGATTAAAAAAGCGAAACGGGCCGTTATTCTGGGAGGAGGCAACGTGGCTATGGACGCGGCGCGGTGTGCGAAACGCCTCGGTGCTGAGCACGTATATATCGCCTACCGGCGCAGCGAACAGGAAATGCCCGCCCGCCTGGAGGAAATACACCACGCCAAGGAGGAAGGGATCGAGTTCCTGTTCCTGACGGCGCCTGTAGCGATACTTGGTGATGAAAATGGTTCCGTTCGGGCGCTCCAGTGCATAAACATGGAATTGGGTGAGCCGGATGCGTCTGGCCGCCGTAGTCCGCATCCCGTTGAAGGCAGCGACTATGAGCTGGAAGCGGATATGGTGATTGTGGCAATTGGCAACACGCCCAACCCGCTGATTCGTACCACCACGCCTGGACTGGAGAGCGACAAGCGTGGCCGGCTGATTGTGGAGGAAGACTCCCTGCGTACAACCCGCGAAGGCGTTTATGCCGGCGGTGATGCGGTAACAGGCGCCGCAACGGTTATATTGGCCATGGGCGCCGGAAAACAGGCTGCGGCTTCGATCGACGCCTATTTGTCGGAACAGTAGGAAACAAGGCGCAAATGCTGTCATACTTTGCCGGAATAAGAAAAAATCGCGCAAAATTTAGCCCATTTTGCGCGATTTTTTAATAATATTCCTAAATCCTTTTAAAAAAGTGTTGACATCTTATAAAAAATAGAGTACACTGCTAACTATGTTCTTGGCTTTTTGGGTGTACTGTGCACCCCGGTGGTTAGGGGGGGAAGCTTTTGGCGGGCGCAGATATGGCACAGTGGAGCGACGAAGAATTGCTGGCCGCCATTCGTCAGGAATCGGAGGATGCGTTTGCGCAATTGGTGATTAACTACATGCCTATGATCCAACGGCTGGCGACACGGTTCCGTAAGACTTTGGTGGATTCGGAAGATCTGGCCCAGGAGGGATTGTTGGGCCTCTTGTCGGCGGCACGTCATTATGAAAGCGGTTCCGTTGAATTTCCGGCATTTGCATATGTCTGTATTCGGCGGCGCATGTTGTCTGCTGTCCGCAAAGCCTCCCGGCAGAAGGAATGTCCCTTGGCGGATATGCTGTGGGAGGAAGAGCTGGAAAAGTTTCCGGCGGGTAAGGACGGCAATGCCGATCCGGCTCATGTGTTGCTGCAACGGGAAGAAGAGGAACAACTGCTGGGGCAGCTGCGGGAAACGCTGACCGATTTGGAGTATCATGTCCTCATCTTATATCTGGCCGCTTATACATATGAAGAATTGGCGAAAAAGCTGGGAGTTTCCACAAAAACAGTAGATAACGCGTTACAGCGCGTGAGAAAAAAGATGTCTTTAAGAGGTCTGAATACGTTGTAGAAATCGATATCTTCCGGATATCGTTCTATATGCCCGGGTAGCTTAAGAAGAGCGTTGGTTTTTCAAAGGTGTCGGTCCAAATCCGTCGCAGGGCAAATTTTTATCTAAAGCGAGGTAACATCATGTACGAAGACAAGACTCTGATTTGCAAGGAATGTGGCGGCGAATTCATTTTCACCGCCGGCGAGCAGGAGTTCTATGCGGAAAAAGGCTTTGTTAATGAGCCCCAGCGCTGCAAGAACTGCCGCGACGCCCGCAAAGCCGCCAGCCGTGAAGGCCGCGAGATGCACACCGCGATCTGCGCGAACTGCGGTAAAGAAGCGAAAGTTCCTTTCAAACCCCGTGAGGACCGCCCTGTGTATTGCAGTGAGTGCTTCGCCAGCATGAAAGGCGAATAATTTGTCCAAACGAAAGCAGCCCGCTTGGTAGAGCGGGCTGCTTTTTATATTCCGGTTTATATTCGTCCTCATGTTATGAAACAGTTTAAGGCAGGAAAGCTGGAGCTGACGGATAGCCTGCTGGTTCTGCATAAGCAAGCGGATGCATTTGGGGGGGGTCTTCCGCCGTAACAGGGACAATTAATACAAAGCCTGGACCGAAATCCTTCCGGTCCAGGCTTTGTCGGCCTTTGGTCGAGTGCTGAACTTGTCATAAAGATTTCAGAATCACGACCGGATTTCGGTATTTTCGGGAGGATGGATTCATGGTAAAATAGCTTGTGGCGTCCTCCAAGGGCCATAGACAATTTTACCATGAGGTGACGATCCATGCTAGCCATTCTGCTTTCACCTTTTTATATTATCCTAAATGTATATATCGTTCGCTGGCTGCTGCGCTGGATGGCGGCCTGCCATCCGGTCATGCGGCATAGGGCCGTGCAGATCCCGGTGCTTATAC
Organism: uncultured Oscillospiraceae bacterium; assembly: GCA_900552115.1. GTDB lineage: Bacteria > Bacillota > Clostridia > Oscillospirales > Acutalibacteraceae > UMGS1474. The sequence goes on from URYP01000017.1 coordinate 9,340, forward strand.
TGTATGTTTTTTTGGCCAGCACGGTACTGACCAGCTATCTGGTTGCCTCTGGGCCTCTGCACCGTTTTTTAAAAATAACCGCCAATTATTTTCTCGGCACGTTCGTCTATATCCTGCTGGCGATTCTTGTATTTGATCTGCTGCGCCTGATTTTCCGGCATGTGCGGAGCAAACGCGTTTCGTTGACTAATCCGCGGCGTGTTTTTGCCATTACAGGGGGATGCACCATTGTCGTAATAATAGGAATCAGCGTTTATGGGATTGTCCATATGCGGGATATCCGTGTGCGTGAATACGATTTGACGGTGGAAAAGTCCTGCGCGGTAGAAGACCTGCGACTGGTTCTTGTATCGGATCTGCATCTGGGATATACCGTTGGAAAAGATCAAATGCAGCAAATGGTGGAAAAAATTAACCGTGAAAAGCCGGACCTGGTCTGCCTGGCCGGGGATTTGTTCGATAATGAGTATGAGGCCATTGACCATCCGGAAGAAACCGCACAGATTTTAAAAGGGCTGCAAAGCCGGTATGGCGTATTTGCCTGCGAAGGGAACCACGATATCAAAGAAAAAACGCTGGCTGGCTTTACCTTCCGGGGGGATGCGTCCACCCATACAGATGAGCGCTTTGCTGATTTTATGGATCAGGCGGAGATCCGGTTGCTGAGGGACGAAACGATTCTGCTGGATAATGCCTTTTACCTGTCGGGGCGCAAGGATCCCTCCAATTGCCGCAAAACCGGGGAAACACGCATGACGCCGGGAGAACTGACCGCCTCTCTGGATAAGACGCGGCCGCTTTTGGTCATGGATCACCAGCCCCGTGATCTGCAGGAGCTGGCGGATGCAGGGGTGGATGTGGATTTGTCCGGGCACACTCATGACGGGCAGCTTTTTCCGGGGAACTGGCTGGTGAACGCGATATGGGAGAACCCGGCGGGTCTGGTTCGCAAGGGGCATATGACCTCCTGTGTTACCTCTGGAGTAGGGGTGTGGGGACCCGGTATGCGGGTGGGAACTGACAGCGAGATTATGGTGTTGACCATTCGTTTTTCAGCGGCCTGATGGTTACGGGAAAATCTGGAAGACGAAAAAGGTTCTTTACACCGTCCCGCTGACTATGGTACAATAGTCTCAAGGCAAAGCCTTGAGCCATTGGAAGAATAGTTGTCGCCGCGAGGCGGCTCCTGCGCTTATGGCGCACCACCATTCTTCCGGTCTCTGCGATTTATACATAAGCCTCCATCCGGTGCGGTTTGGAGTAATGAGGAGGGCAAACCATGAAACCATGCCCCAACTGTCAAAAAGAAAATTCGTTTGACAGCCGCTTTTGTGCCTGGTGCGGCGCGTCATTAGAAGAAACGGTACGGTCATCGTCCTCGGCGCCTGTTTCATCGGCGCCGGAAAGCGCGCTCAGTCAAACGGCAGCGGATTCCCCGGTGGTTCTGCCGGAACAACCGTCTCCCGCCGCTGCGCCGACTCCCATGCCGCCCGTGATGCCGGCCTATCCTCCTGTGCCGCCGGCTCCGCCGTCCTATCCACCGCCTGCTGGGTATCCTGTCGGGCAGCCGTGGGATCCGCGCTTTCCGCCGCGCAAAACGAACAGCGGCTTGGCGGTCGCGGCGTTTGTCCTGTCCCTGCTGGCTTTTTTCTGCTGCGCAATGGGACTGTTCAACGTATTCCTGTATATTGGAATCGGACTGACTATCGCCGCTTGGGCGACGATGAAACCCGGGCAGGGGAAGGGCTTGGCGATTGCGGCAATTGTCCTGTCGGCGGTGGCCCTGCTCGCCTCTATCGGTATCACGACCGAATGGTTTTCAGAGGATTATGACGGCGATTACAGCACGCCTTATGACGAGCGATACGATCATTATAACGATTACGACGATCTGTATGATGACTGGTTTTACGGTGGAAATGACCGTATTTGATTCTGGCACCGAATCGATACACAATATCTTGTGGTATGACGGACGGCGCAGACACGATCTGCGCCGTCTCTTTACGGTCTCATGATGGAAGACCGGGGCAAAAAGTAGGGGGGAAACAAGCCAAATTTACGGTTTTGACTCTGTTTTTTAAGGTTTGAAAGCGCATTTTCTGCATAATGCCGAAAATCAAAAAGGGGCTTGACAACAACTATATATAGTGGCATAATATCTCATGCAGCACAAATTATGGAAATCACACGGCGTTTGGCCGGCCGGCTGCAGGCGGGGCGCGGGCTGTGTGAAATCCTATACGATAAAAAAGGGGACGGGCCTATGATCAAGAGCATTATTAAACGGGACGGACGTGTGGTTTTGTATGATGAGGCCAAAATCGCGGGAGCGATTTTGAAGGCGCTGGAGGCAGCCGGGGAAGGAAACGCCGCCGATGCGGCGGCAGTGGCCAATGCCGTTCAGCAGCAGCTGGAGGATGCCTTTAAAGATACACCGCCTAAAATTGAAAACATACAGGATGCGGTGGAACGGGAGCTGATGCGGGCCGGTTTCGACGAGGCGGCTAAGCGCTACATACTGTACCGCGCCAACCGCACCCGTATCCGCGAGGCCAACACTAGCCTGATGAAAACCATTGACGAGATTACGAACGTCGATGCCCGTCAGAGCGATATGAAGCGGGATAACGCCAATATCGACGGCAATACCGCCATGGGCAGTATGCTCCAGATCGGCACCGCCGGAGCCAAGGCGTATAACGAAGCGTACCTTCTCACGCCGGAACAGGCCCGCGCTCACCGGGAAGGGGATATTCACATTCATGATTTCGATTTTTATTCCCTGACCACCACCTGTACCCAGATCGATATTGTCCGCCTGTTCAAGGACGGCTTTTCAACCGGTCACGGGTTTCTGCGGGAGCCGCAGAGCATCCAGAGCTATGCGGCGCTGGCGGCGATCGCTATCCAGTCCAATCAGAACGATCAGCACGGCGGCCAGAGTATCCCCAATTTTGATTATGGTATGGCGTTGGGTGTGGCCAAGTCGTTTGCCAAGGCGTATGCCCGCAAGCTGACCGAATCGCTAGAAGACGTGCGTGAGTCCGACGATGAGAAGGATACGGTTAAGGCGGCGATTGCGGCGGCAACGGAGAAAACCGGCAGCGGTCCTCGGCTTGAAACCAACGAGAAAGCGTTTGACGACGCGGTGTCGCAGGCGATTCAGGCGGCCTGTGGTCTGGATGCCAAAACGGCGGACCGGTTGGTGAAAGTGTCCCGCCGCCGCGCTTCTCAGCGGACCGACCGCGATACCTTCCAGGCCATGGAGGGATTTGTCCACAACCTGAACACTATGCACTCCCGCGCGGGCGCGCAGACACCTTTCAGCAGCATCAACTACGGAACGGATACCTCGCCGGAGGGGCGGATGGTGATCCGCAATGTCCTGAAAGCGACGGATGCCGGCCTTGGCCATGGGGAGACCTGTATTTTCCCCATCCATATTTTCAAGGTCAAGGAAGGGGTCAATTATAACGAGGGCGATCCCAACTACGATCTGTTCAAGCTGTCCTGTAAGGTCAGCGCCCGGCGGCTGTTCCCCAATTATATTTTCCTGGATGCCCCCTTTAATCTGCAATATTATAAGCCCGGCCAGCCGGAAACGGAAGTCGCCACCATGGGCTGCCGTACCCGTGTTATGGGTAATGTCTACGATCCCGACCGCCAAATCAGCTATAGCCGGGGCAACCTGTCTTTCACCTCCATCAACATGCCCCGTCTGGCGATCGAATCGCATGGGGATGAAGCGCTTTTCTATGAAAAGCTGGACCAGATGCTGGAACTGGTTGCCGGCCAGCTGCTCGACCGTTTTGAAATCCAGGCGGCCAAACGGGTTTATAATTTCCCCTTCCTGATGGGGCAGGGGGTATGGCTGGACAGCGATAAGCTCGGTCCCAACGACGAGGTGCGGGAAGTGCTTAAACACGGGACCCTGTCTATCGGGTTTATCGGATTGGCCGAAACATTGACGTCCCTCTATGGCCATCACCATGGCGAAAGCGATGACATGCAGAAGAAAGGGTTGGCCATTGTCCAGCATATGCGGGACTTCTGTGATAAAAAGAGCCAGGAAATGAAAATGAATTTCACCCTGCTGGCAACACCGGCGGAGGGCTTGTCCGGCCGGTTCATCCGCATCGATAAAAAGCGTTTCGGCGAAATCCCGGGCGTTACCGATCGGGAATACTATACCAACAGCTTCCATGTGCCGGTGTGGTATCCAATTTCCGCTTTTGAAAAGATTAAAAAAGAAGGTCCCTACCACGCCATGACCAATGCCGGCCACATCAGCTATGTAGAGCTGGACGGCGACACCTCAAACAACGTGGAGGCGTTCGAATCGGTCGTGCGTTGCATGCACGATTACGGCGTTGGCTACGGGTCCATCAATCATCCGGTCGACCGGGATCCGGTATGCGGCTACGTCGGCGTGATAGGGGATGTATGTCCCCGTTGCGGCCGCCGGGATGGCGAAGATATCGACCCCGAAAAGCTGGATGACCTGCGCAAAAAATATCCGCACATGCCACAGTTCCACGGCTGCTGTTGATCGGCCGGCCGCTATATAAACAGTATTATAATTAAAAGGAGAGATCGTTATGCCTGTCAAACCAAACGTCAACATGGGAAAAGATATTCACTTCGAGCGCATCCGCCGTATCACCGGTTACTTGGTGGGAACCATGGATAAATGGAACGACGCCAAAAAAGCCGAAGAACACGACCGGGTCAAACACGGCCTGGGCAGCCAGGGTTGATCTATGCTGCGTATAGCCGGTTTTGCCGACGACAGCATTGTGGACGGCCCCGGCATCCGGATGACGGTATTTTGCCAGGGGTGTCCTCACCGCTGTCCAGGCTGCCATAATCCGGATACCTGGCCGTCCGAGGGGGGCGCGTTTTATTCGCCGGAGGATATTGTGCGGCGGGCGCGTCAGAATCCACTCGTTAAGGGAATCACCCTATCGGGAGGGGAGCCGTTCGCTCAGGCGGCGGATAACGCCGTGCTTGCCCGCCTTTTGAAAGAGGCGGGGTATGAGGTGGCGGCTTACAGCGGCTATACTTTTGAGCAGCTGCTGCAGGGATCGCCCGCGCAGCGGGAGCTGCTGCAACAGCTCGACGTGTTGATCGACGGCCCGTTTCTCCTGGCTGAACGCAGCCTGGAACTCCTGTTCCGCGGCAGCCGCAACCAGCGGATTCTAAATGTCCCGCAAAGCCTTGCGGCTGGACAAGCCGTTTGGGAAACGAGCGAACGCTGGACTGGGGAAACATAATGAATGACGCAACGGTAGACAAAAAGGCCTCCCATATCATATGGGAGGCCTTTTTGTCAGGATTCGTCCGAGCCGGAATCCGGGTTTTGATCGTTATCCGTATTGTGCGTTTCCGCCGGGGAAGCTTCGCCTTCCGTTTCCTCGGGCAGTTTCTTTTTGCCGTGACGGGCGTTGGCTTGCAGGGCAAACGGCCCTTTGCCCAGTTTCCGCATTTCCAGCAATACCACGGCGCCCGCCGCCAGCAGGCTGATCAGGACGAGAAGAAGCGTTATCCAGATAGACACGCCGCCGTCATGGTTCGAACCGTCCGGCGGGCGGGTGGTCACGAATCCAATGCCTTCGTCGTCCAGGTCGTCGTTGCTGCTGTCCACCGCGCCGCCGTTTCCGGTGGGAAGCGCGCCGGTAGGCAGGGTTGTAGTGGTCTTGGCTGATGTGGGGGGAATCTCTTTCTGCATGGTAATCTCAAAGGTGGTTTTTTTGCCGTAATAGGTAACGGTCAGGGTTTGTTTGCCCAGCTTTTTATTGTCATAACCACTCACCATGTCCCTTGTCATGCTGTAGTTAATGGACGTACCGTTGTCGTATTCAGCTGCGATCAGACCGCCGGTCAGATCCAACTCTTCTCCCAGCCCAAACACGACCCGGTCGGGAAGGGACTGGATACGGATTCCCGTCAGTACTTTTTGGGCGATCGTGACTGTGAAGGTGTCGGTAAAGCCGCCATAAGAGACCGTCAGCGTTTTTTTACCGGGCGAGGAACTATCGTAGCCGGTAATGACATAATCCGTAGCAGCCAGAGCCTTGGCAGTCCCGTTTTCGTAAGTAGCCGACACCACCATGCCGGTCGTATCCAATTTTTGCCCTTCGACAAAGGCCAGCTTGGTGGGCTTTTTAGTGATCTTAATACCGGTCAGTACAGACTGGACGTTTTTCATGGAGCGCAGTATGGGATTGTACTTATCCATAACCCAGATTGATTTAAAATCAAATCCGGAAAATCGGTTTTGTTCGGTCATTTGCTGGCGGCTCAACGCCGTCGCTTTTTGAGTGGAATCGGTACTGGCCGTTTTGTATGTCGTGTTCAAATAATAACAATTGGCCAGCGTTCCGCCTTCGCACTGTCCGGCCACGCCGCCCCCAAACAAATGCGATTGAGCGGTTGCTTTGACTGCGCCGCTGTTCAGTCCTATTTTTACCGAGGAACGGTTGGCGCCGGCCAGGCCGCCGGCATAAGCGTCGGCGCCGGCGGTAACGGAAACCGCCCCCATATTTAGTATGTTCGTCATGGCACCGTCGTTAAGGCCGATAATACCGCCGGCCGTTGCGTCGCCTTTGGCCGATTTAGAGAGGATATTTCCCTTATTCATGCCTTTGTTGAGGGAAGCGCTGCTTTGGCCGGCAATACCACCCGCGGTCGCCGTTACGCCGCTGGCGGATACCACGGCGCTGCTGTAACACTCCGTCAGCGTGCCGGCGTACATCCGGCCGACAACCCCGCCGGCGGCAGCGGCGTTTTTCGCATTTTTCACGGTGATGGATCCGCCCAGCACATGACAGTTGGAAATGGTGCCGCCGGCAGCGCCGACAATGCCGCCGGCATAACCGTACGAGCTGTCTTTAATCTGAACGGAGCTGTTCATAACCCGTAGGTTCTGGATTTTTCCTGAGCTGTAGCCGAACAGGCCGGCGTAGGCAGAATCGCTGTCGCCTACGGAAACCGCCACTTTCAGTCCGCTAATGGTGTGACCGTTTCCGTCAAAAACTCCGGTAAAGCGTTCAGAATAGGTGGGGCCAAGCGGCCGCCACAGTACGCCTTCGTTATAATAGGCACCGTTTTTTTCGAAGTCCGACGGCTTGAACGATATGTCGCCGGTCAGATAAAATTTTCCATCCAGCTTGTTGCGTACCAGCTCATTGAGGTCGGCGGCCGTACTGATCGGCGTGTAGCCTTCGGCCGACCAGTTGGTGCCTTCAGCTGTCGCCCCATAAAGGGGCAACACTGTAAAGGCGAGCAACGCCAGCGATATCAGAGTGACGCCGATACGGCGTACAGGTCGTTTCATGAGGATTCTCCCTTCCCGAATAACGGACCGTTTAAGCCCGGAATACCAAAGAATATATATGCTTTTATAATACCGGATTTTAGTCCGTTCGTCAACTGGCCACCGGCGGGAACTTTTGGCCGAGGAAAAGCGAACGTCTGTTTATCTGAAAAAGCCCCTCTCACAGAGGTGAGAGGGGCTTGCGGTTAAAACGAGGAGATTTTTTCGGTGGCGTACTGCAGGATGAGCAAGGCGTCCGCCGCCGTTACGCCGTCTTTGCTATCTACATCGGCAGCCTTTGTCTGTTGTTCGTTCAGAACAATTTTATTGGTGGCTGCCTGCAGCGCCATAAGCGCGTCGGCGGCGGTCACATTGCCGCTGCCATCGATATCGCCCAGCATAACTGTCGGTCCGCCGGCTTTGACAAGGGCGGCTTTGGCCGTGCGCAGGGCGTCGGCGGCATTTGCCACTGCCTGACGGGTAGCAGCGGTGTCGGCGGCTACGGTTTTAGCTGCCGTCAGCGCCGCGTCGTAGGTCGCCCATGTTTCCGCAGTATAATCGGCCGGAATCAGGTTTTCATCAATCAGTGCGTTTAGCGCGGTTTTATCCACCAGCGTATTTTCGGCTTCGTCCATGCCGAACTGTATGTCGTCGAGGTACACGGTGCCGCCCTGCGTATCCACTACGGTGAAACGCAGCTCCGTCAGATTCTGCAACAGGGAGGCCGGGTTGGCAGCGGCTTTACCGCTGCTGTCTGACAGCTTCTGCAGGTTGAAGGAGTAGGGGCGGAAGTCGGACGAAGCGGGAACTTCGACATTCGTGGCCGCCGTATCCGCTAGAGCCGCCGTATAGGTTTTTCCGCCCGAAACCACAGTGAGCTGCAGCGTCTTCGGCCGCGCGTCGGGATTGCACAGGTATGCGGTGAGGTAGTTGTAATACTGGAATTGCTTCCTTGGGCTTAGGAAGGTGACGTCTTTGCCGTCTATCTGGCCGCCCCAGACCGGCGTTACCGCCGCTTTGGAGCTGGAGTAGTCCACTTTCAGTGAAGCCTTACCTTCGGCCTTGACGGTGGTGTCATAGGCAAAAGTGGCCGTACCTTCCGCTACGCCCCACATGTCTTCAAAGCTGGCCATTTCCCGGCCATTTTGGTAATTCACCCATACTTTGCCGTCGGCATACTGCCAATCCTGCGGCTGGTAGTTCACCGGGGTTTTGCCACCCAGGTCGGTGTGGAAGGCCGCCGCCGGGAATCCGGCGGAATTTTTTAGGTTGCTGGCGGACACGTAATTTCCAAAGGCGTAGGCGACATATTTCGGTTGAGTTACCCGGTCATTCCAAACTTCCACCGTATCTTCCGATACGATCGCAGCGCGGGCGTCCACAAACACGCCGTCAACGCCGGCAATGGAAAAGCCGTGCAGGTCGCCCTCGTTGCCAATGATGGACAGCCCGTCGCCCACCCTGTCAAAGGTAACGCGAATGCGTCCGGTTTCGGTGATGCTCATGGAAGAATAAACCGGAGCCGTGGCGTCCATATCCGCTCCGTATACCAAATCCAGCGCGGCCAAGGCGTAGCGGTCAGCCACGGGGCCTTTGGTGGTGGGGTGAATGACCGAGTTCAAGGTCCCGTCGCCATTTTCGTAGGTCAGCGGACAGTCGTACAACGTCACCTGCGCCATGGTATCGGAATGTCGTTTCCAGGCACGGGTCATGTCCTCCGCTTGATCAGAAATATACGCGCCATACAGATGGGGGGCGATATGGGCATAGATCAACGGCATGCTGTTGTCCTCAAAGCCGAATACCCGGCTCCAGTCCTTCTGCAGCAGCTCCAGGAATTTATCGTACATGCCGTTGAAGCTCAGGTTGGATTCGCCTTGATACCAGATGGTGCCGGTGATCTGCAGCCCCTTGCCGTCCTCAAAACCGGCGATAGGGCCCATAATTTCGTTGTACAGGGTGGACATGCGGTTGTTGGCCAGCGGCCAATTGGATTCGTCGTAGTATTCCTTGCGGCCCTGCAGATAAGCTTTGATTTCGGCATCGCCGTCAATCGCATCCCGCGACAGCCAGCAGTCGATGCGGGAACCGCCCGAGGCGTTGCTGATAATGCCTACCGGCATATCCAGCTCGTCCTGGAGCTGCAGGGCGAACTGATAGCCGATTGAGGATACGTTCTGTAGACGAGTTGTGTTGGCGGCTGTATCCCAGTAGGTATCGATAATGTCAAAGTTGGGCGTAAGCGGATGCTGAACGTTGTCCCCATATGGCCAGGAACGTTCTTTCAAATAGCGGATATTGGCGTTGCCGGCCTGGGCCAGCAGCTCTGACGAATGACGGTCGCTTTTGACGGTCAGTTCCATGTTGGACTGGCCGCTGGCCAGCCATAGCTCGCCTACCACTACGTCGGTATACTGCTTAGCGGCTTTCACGCCGACCGCGTCTTTGTCCTCAATGGTCAGATAATAGGAGGTATAGCCGCCCGGCAAGCCTTTGCCCTCGCACAGGGCGGCGGTAAAGGTGTTGTCCTCTCCCGCGGTGACGACATCCTGGCCAACCAGCTTATCGCCGTCGGTTTCGTAGAGGGAGACCGTTACGGTATCGCCTTTGGCTGCATAACCCCATACATAAATCGGCTTGTTCCGCTGGAACAGCATATGATCTCCGAACGCGCTGGACAGGGTGAGCTGCGTTTCAGAATACGGGGCTTTGGTATTGACAAGGTAGGCCGTACCCAAACGGACATCCTGTCCGGCGGGGGCTATTACGCTAAAGGAGAAGTCGGTATACACCGAAACGTCCGCCGTGGCGGGAGGCGTATCGCTAAAGGGCAGTTGCAGCTGGTTCCAGCCGGTTTTCAAATTGTTCGGGTGCCAGGCAAGCACCTGATCCTTGTCGTTTGTGAGCATAACACTGGCCGAAGTTACCGAAGATGCATCCGGAATATAGACATTGGCGAATACGGCCATGTCCGGCCATTGCATGCCGGTGGCATCGATGGACATTCCGGTTTTTTCCAGCGAATAGCTGCCATTAGAAGCCGTCAGATGCGCGTTGCGGGGATTGAGCGTTCCCACGACGCGGTGAGCCGGATCTTTCATTTCCCCGGTTTCCGGAACGGAAGCTTTCCGGCTGGTATCCACAATGGATACGTTGGCCAGCCTCAGTTTGAACTGGGAGAAATCGATAGTGGAAGGCAGGCTGTCGAACCGGAGCTGGAAGCTCTGCTCCACATCCCACAGCAGTCCGGGCGTTCCGAACGGAGCAATGGCGTCTTTATCGCGGGGAGAGGGGGAGAATGCAAGCAGCACCTTGTTCCAGCCTTTTTTCCAATTGACTGCGGCCAACTGATTTTTGACCAGCCAGCGTACTTCGTGATATTTGGAGGAGGAATCCATGTACTGCAAGGCAATCTGACCGCCGGCGTTTTTGAAGAAATTCAGGGTCTCTGGGGAGGCGGGATTTTCCACATACACATCCATATACAGGGCCAGGTCTTCTTCGGCAGCCCGTTTTACCTCTTTGGTAAACGTCAGCTTGGAGCCCAGGGTGTACAGGTTCTGGGAGGCGTTGTAGCTCATCACCTGGTTGCCCACCACATCCTGCAGCTTCTGGTAATCCGGCGGAGCGGGATCGACGATCTGGGTGCTGTTGCCCTCCGTATCAAAGGCCGTATCCACCAGCATCACATTGGAAATGCGCAGGTCGTAGTCCTTCTGCTCATCGGCTACGCTGGTAAGGCGTACCTCAAAAATCTGCGCCCAGTCAAATTTCATGTTCTGTTTACGGGCGGGAATAGCGCCGTCCGCTTCGGGGCCGGACAGGGCAAAACTGAGCAGCACCGAGTTCCAACCGGCCTTCAGTTTCATATCGTTCAAATACCATATGGTTTCATAATAGGTCTGGCCATCAAATTTCTGTATGGCAATGCGCCGTTCGTTGTTGGCCTTATCCAAAATATCCAGATTGTCCGGGTCGGCGTTATTGGCTATGTAAATGTTCATGTATAAAGCCAAATCGTCTGTCTTCCCAGCGGCGGCTTTGTCCTGTATCGCCTGGTTCATGGTAACCGTCTTGGTCAAAAGATAACGATTATTGGCGCTATCGCAGGGGATGGTCTGATTTTCAGCCAAATTATCCTGCAAAACCTTATAGCGGCTGACGGCGGTCTCACCGCTGTCCTCTGCCAGGAGGAACAGTGTGTGGATTTTTTTATATTCCGGTTTGAACCTCTCCGTCATTGCTTCGCAATGCCACCTCTCCTGATAGGAGAGGCCTTGGCAGTCGGATGCAGCTTTCTGGATACGCCAGAGGCTCTCCTATTAGGAGAGCTGGCGAGCCGCAGGCTCGACTGAGAGGTTGATATTGTATAAAACAGCCATTGTGGAAGGATGTGCAATTGCGGCATGAAGTCTGAGCATCTGGTGGGGACGAACATCCCCCGATTCACCTACGACACCCCCACGGTGCCGGAAAACGATTTTTATGCCCTGTGCGAGGGCAGCCGGCCCCTGTGCATGATCTTCCTGCCGGGGTTCGACCATCCCGTCAGCCGTGAGTACATCACCCGCTACCTCAAGACCCTGCCCGCCCTCAAGGGCGCACGGCTGGCCTGCGTGGTGCGGTCCAGCGCCAAGGCGGTGGCCACGGCCACCCGCGGGTCGGAGTTTCCCTTCCCGGTCATCTGCGACGGGCCGGGCGTGCTGTACGGCTATCTGGGCGTGGAGCAGACCCGCGGCCTGCTGAGCTGGAGCTTCGCGGCCCAGAAGATCTACAAGGCCGCCAAAGATGCCGGTTATCACTACGACAAGTCTGCCCCGCAGATCCTGCCGCTGACGCTGGTGGTGGGCCCGATGGGCAGGATCCTGTTCACCCATTCCGGCCGCAGCCAGACCGACCTGCCCGAAGACTGCGCCGCCATCCACGAGGTCGTCCGGGCCGTGGAGGCAGCTACCGTTCAGGCCCGCACCGACGCGAACCCCCACTGCTCCGACGAGACCCTGACCTTGCCCGACCTGATGGGCTGGGATGACGGGACCTGACCCAGCAAAAGAGCCACGGCTGCGGCCGTGGCCCTTTTTTGTTCGTCTCACTCGATGTCGTCGTCCGTGAACAAGCCCGGAATGCCGCAGACTGCGGCGATGCCGACCACGGTGAAGACGATGCGGGACCAGATGGAGCTGCTGCCACCCAGCAGCCACCCCACAAAATCGAACTGGAACAGCCCGACCAGGCCCCAGTTGATGCCGCCGATGATCATCAAGATCAGGCACACTTTATAAAAGGTCTGCACGAAAAGACCCCCTTTCCTTTGGGAATAGCATTTCCCAGGAAAGAGGGTCTTATTCCGTTTTGCGTTACAGCATCCACTTCGGGGCGGTGACCCGTGCACCGCCCTTGTCGGGCTGGGCCACATAGACCTGCGGCCAGCGGGTCTTCAGGGCCGCAGCCGCCGTGCGGGCTTCGGCCTCGCTGGCAAAGATGCCGAACACCGCCGCGCCGCTGCCGGTCATCAGGGCCGTGAGCGCACCGTGTTCGCAGAGCGCAGCCTTGATGGCCTCATTGTCCTTGGCACCGCTGCACTCTTCCAGCGCGTTGCCTGCGGCGGCGCAGACGGCGGCCAGATCTTCGGCGCGGATCGCGGCTTCCTGCGCCTCGCAGTCGGGGTGGCGGCTGCTGCCCACCCGGTCATAGGCCGCAAAGGCCTCCGGGGTCGAGACACCGTAGTCCGGCATGACCACCGTGAACCAGCAGTCCGGGCAGGGCGGCAGAGCTTTCATCACATCGCCCACGCCCTGCACCCGGCAGGTGCCGCCCATGAGGGCAAACGGTACATCGGCACCGATTTTGGCACCCAGCGCGCAGAGCTCGCTCATGGACAGATGTGCCCCATACAGAGCATTCAAGCCCACGAGGACGGCGGCGGCATCCGCACTGCCGCCCGCCATACCGGCCCGCACGGGCACGTTCTTATAGATGGTGATGTCCACGCCCGCCAGCAGGCCGGTGTAGCGGAAGAACGCGATGGCCGCCTTGATGGCGGTGTTGCTGTCGTTGGCGGCGACCGGGCTTCCGGGCAGAGAGAGGTTCAGGCTGCTGCTGCGGGCCAGCACCACCTTTTCATACAGGGTGATGGCCTGCATGGTCATGTCAAGGTCGTGGTATCCGTTGGGCAGAGTACCCACCACGTCCAGCGCCAGATTCAGCTTGGCAGGGGCCAGAACGGTCACGCGGTTCAGTTTTGCCATTTTCAACTCTCCTCACTGCGGCATTGCGATGCCGTTTTCCTCCAAAAAGGCGCGGATGCGCTTCATGGCTTCGGTCAGATGCTCCACCGAGTACGCATACGACACGCGGCAGTACCCCTCGCCGGAAGCGCCAAAAGCATCGCCGGGCACCAGTGCCACGTGCTTCTGCTCCAGCAGCCGGGTGCAGAACTCCTGGCTGGTCATCCCGGTGGACTTGATGCAGGGGAAGGCGTAGAACGCGCCCCGCGGCTCAAAACAGGTCAGGCCCATGGCGTTGAAGCCCTTCACCACCAGACGGCGGCGCATGTTGTACTCATCCCGCATCCGGTCGATCTCGCCGTCGCAGTCCTTCAGGGCCGTGATGGCGGCATACTGGCTGGTGGTGGGGGCGCTCATGATGGCGCTCTGGTGGATCTTGGTCATGATCTTGATGATGGGAGCCGGGCCGCAGGCATAGCCCAGACGCCAGCCGGTCATCGCATAGCTCTTGGAGAAGCCGTTCACCACGATGGTCCGCTCGGCCATGCCGGGCAGGGTGGCAATGGAGACGTGCGGCCGCAGGCCGTAGTTCAGCTCGGCGTAGATCTCATCCGACAGCACCAGAACGTTCGTATCCCGCAGAACGTCCGCGATTGCTTCGAGGTCTTCCTTCTCCATCACGGCACCGGTGGGGTTGTTCGGGAACGGCATGATGAGCAGCTTGGTCCTGGGGGTGATGGCCGCCTTCAGGGCCTCCGGGCGGAGGCGGAACTCATCCTCCTGGCGGCAGGCCACATGGACCGGCACACCGCCTGACAGGGTGGTGATGGGCTCATAGCAGACAAAGCACGGCTCCGGGATGACGACCTCATCCCCCGGCTGCACCACGGTGCGGATGCACATATCAATGGCCTCGCTGCCGCCCACGGTGACCAGCACCTGGCTCAGCGGGTCGTAGTGCAGGTTCATCCGGCGCTCCAGATAGCGGCAGATCTCTGCGCGCAGCTCCTTCAGGCCCGCATTGGCGGTATAGCGGGTGCGGCCGTGTTCCAGGCTCTCGATGCCGGCCTCGCGCACGGACCAGGGCGTTTTGAAATCCGGTTCGCCGACGCCCAGGCTGATGCACTCCGGCATATCGGCGGCAAGGTCGAAGAATTTGCGGATGCCGGAGGGGCGCATGGCCGCAGCGGCAGGCGCGATCAGTTTATCGTAATCCATCACAGCACGGTGCACTCTCTTTCATCGATTTCGTCGTCCTGGTAGAAGCGGCCCTCTTTCTTATAGGTACGCAGGACAAAATGGGTGGCCGTGGACAGCACGTCATCCAGCGGGCTCAGGCGCTTGGCCACAAACAGGGCGATCTCCTGGAAGGTCTGCCCCTTGATGACCAGCTGCAGGTCGTAGCCGCCGCTCATCAGCAGCACGCTCTCCACCTCGTCAAAGGCGGCGATGGTGGCTGCGATCTCGTCAAAGCCGCGGCTCTTCTTGGGGCTGACGTTCAGTTCGATGACGGCCTCCACCCGGTTCACCCCGGCCTTTTCCCAGTCCACAAGGGTCTTGTAGCCCTTGATGATGCCCTGCGCACGGGCCAGGTCGATCATCGCCGCCACCTCAGCGGGGGATTTATTCAGCATCGTGGCAATGTCCTCGATCGGCAGCCGCGCGTTGTCTTCCAGAAGTTTCAAAAGCTGTTCCATCGTCGTTACTCCTTTGTATCCGCGGCGTACCGCGTCGATTTGTATCTTTCAGTATAGCACAAGCGCGCCGTATTTGCATCTTGTTTTTTAGATAGACCGTCTTTTCCGCTCAGTTCTCGTTCTTTTTTCCAAAAAGTGTGTTCAAAAACCGGTAAATCTGCTATACTGGAAGGGACTTCAGCCTCTCCGTCATTGCTTCGCAATGCCACCTCCCCTAACGAGGGGAGTCCTTGGCAGCCGATTTCACTTCATCTTGATGCCAAAGGCTCCCCTGCCAGGGGAGCTGGCGGGCGCAAGCCCGACTGAGAGGTTTTCACATTGACTCAATGGGGGTAAGGAATATGAAAGCATTCATCACGGTCATCGGCCACGACACTGTCGGCGTCGTCGCAAAAGTTGCTGCCCTGTGCAGTGAGCTCAACATCAACATCGAAGACGTGACCCAGAGCATCCTGCAGGGCATGTTCGCCATGATCATGCTGGTGGACATCAGCCATTGCAGCGTCAGCCACGAGGAACTGCACAACCGCACAGACGCCCTGGCCAAGGAGATGGGGATGCAGATCAACGTCACCCGTCAGGAAGTGTTCGACGCGATGCACACGATCTAACCTCTCCGTCATCGCTGACGCGATGCCGCCTCCCCTATTGAGGGGAGGCCTTGGCAGGCCGGTTTTGAACGTGCTGACCGCCTGCGGCTCCAAAGCAGCCGGGTTTCGCGTTTTTGTCAGCGACAGAGGAATCTAAGAGAGAAGGGAATCTATTATGAGCATGATGAATACCGGTGACATCCTCGAAACCATCGAGATGTTCACCCAGGACAATCTGGACGTGCGGACCGTGACCATGGGCATCAGCCTGCTGGACTGCATCGACCCGGACCCGAAAAAGGCCTGTGAGAAGGTCTACAACAAGATCGTGACCAAGGCGGCCAATCTGGTGCCCGCCGTGGAGCACATCAGCGCCGAATACGGCATCCCCATCATCAACAAGCGCATCAGCGTGACGCCCATCGCCATGCTGCTGGGTGCCTGCCCGGATGCCGACCCGGTGGACTTTGCCAAAGCACTGGACGCCGCCGGCAAGAAGGTAGGCGTCAACTTTGTGGGCGGCTACACGGCCCTTGTGCACAAGGGCTTTTCGGCGGGCGACCTCCGGCTCATCGAGTCCATCCCCCGCGCACTGGCGGAGACCGACATCGTGTGCAGCTCGGTGAACATCGGCGCCACCAAGGCGGGCCTGAACATGGACGCCATCAAGCTGATGGGCGAAGCCGTCAAGAAGGCCAGCGAGCTGACGGCAGACCGCCAGTGCATCGGTGCGGCCAAGCTGGTCGTCTTCTGCAATGCGCCGGAGGACAACCCCTTCATGGCCGGTGCGTTCCACGGCCCCGGCGAGCCTGACTGCGAGATCCACGTCGGTGTCTCCGGCCCCGGTGCAGTGCGCGCCGCGCTGGCCAAACTGCCCAAGGATGCCCCCATCGACGAGGTGGCCGAGCTGGTCAAGCGCACGGCGTTCAAGATCACCCGCGTGGGCCAGCTGGTGGCAAACCTCGCCTCCAAGGCGCTGGGTGTGCCCGCCGGCATCATCGACCTGTCGCTGGCCCCCACCCCGGCTGTGGGCGACAGCGTAGCCAACATCCTCGAAGAGATGGGCCTTGAGACCTGCGGCTGCTGCGGCACCACAGCCTGCCTGGCCCTGCTGAACGATGCCGTCAAGAAGGGCGGCGTCATGGCCTCCAACCACGTGGGCGGCCTGTCCGGTGCCTTCATCCCCGTCAGCGAGGACGACGGCATGATCCACGCAGCGGAGTGCGGCTGCCTGACCATCGAAAAGCTCGAAGCTATGACCGCCGTCTGCTCGGTGGGCATCGACATGGTCATCATCCCCGGCGACACCACCCCTGCCGTCATCAGCGCCCTCATCGCCGACGAAGCCGCCATCGGCATGGTCAACAGCAAGACCACCGCCGTCCGCGTCATCCCGGCCATCGGCCGCAAGGCAGGCGAGATCCTGGACTTCGGCGGTCTGCTGGGCTATGGCCCCATCATGCCGGTCAACCAGCGCGACCCGTCGGTCTTCATCAACCGCGGCGGCCGCCTGCCCGCCCCGATGCAGTCGCTGAAAAACTAAGAATAAAATCCCTCCCGCAGACCCAGACTCTGGATAGTATTTCCAGAGAAAGGGTCTGTTTTTTATGTACAGCCGCATTTTATCCCGCCGCCAGATGACCGTCTGGTGCATCACACTCAGCGGTGCGCTCGCGCTCTGCATCGGTCTGCAGGGCCTGCTGGGCTGGGGCCGCACCCAGCTCGACACCGGAGCCGCGCTTGTCGCCGACACTCTGCGGCTCCACATCCGCGCTGCCAGCGACACCACCGCCGACCAGACCGACAAGCTGGCCGTGCGGGACGCCGTGCTCGCGTATCTGGACACAGCCTGCCCGGCGGCAGACCAGCCCGCCGCCCTCCGCTGGGCTGCGGCCCATCTGTCTGAGCTGCAGCGGGTCGCCCGCACCGTGCTGGCCGGTCGCGGCAGTTTTGCACCGGTGCGGGTCTATCTGGTGGAAATGTACTTCGGCACCACCCGCTACTCTGCCTCGGCCCTGCCCGCCGGGCGGTATCAGGCCCTGCGCATCGACATCGGCGCAGCCCCCTATGGCCGGAACTGGTGGTGTGTGCTCTACCCCGGCCTCTGCCGCACCGCCTGCGGCGGCTATGCCGCCCCCGCCGAGAACGACCTCGTCTGCGGGCGGTATCTCCTGCGGTTCAAATGCGTGGAGTGGTGGCAGAAGCACACCGCCCGCCGGGAAGACGTCATCCTGCTGGGATGACCTCTCCGTCCCCGCATCCGCGATGCCGCCTCTCCCGGCAGGAGAGGCCCTGGCCGTCGGGCATTGCCTGCTGGATCTGACAAAGGTCCCAACGCACACTTCCACCTTCCGCCGCATAAGCTCCTGGTGGAAGGAGTGTGAGTTTGACCATGGCAATTCCGGCCTATTATTCCCTCATCCAGCGCGGCTCCACCGGCCCCGACGTAGCACTGGTGCAGACCTGGCTCAACGGCCTGCGCGACACCTGCACCTGGTATCACGAACTGACCACAGACGGGCGGTTCGGCACCAAGAGCGTGAACGCGGTGAAGGAGTTCCAGCTCAAAAACGACATGAATGTGGACGGCAAGGTGGGCGCGAACACCTGGAACGTGCTCTACACCAAGTACACCGCCAAACACGGCCTGCACGTCCCCTACCCCGGCATCGTGCTGCGGCAGGGCAGTTCCGGCGGCACGGTCCGGCTGGTGCAGCAGAAGCTGAACGCGCTGGGTGAAAAGCTCTCCACCGACGGCAAATACGGTGCTTCCACCGCAGCCGCTGTGGAGCGCTACCAGCGCCGCAACGGCCTCACTGCCGACGGCGCAGTCGGCAAAGCCACCTGGGAGAAGATGTTCTGACGACGGCCCACCCTCTCCGTCTGCTTCGCAGACAGCTCCCCCGAAGGGGGAGCCACTGGCGAGACGGTTTTGGGCGTACTGGATGAGCAAAGTTTCTTGAAACCATAAAATGGAGTGCTCCGTTGTTTCGTTCGACTGCATCTACCCAAACGCTCTTTGTCAGAGCGCAGTACAGATGTTGTTGGCCCTGACAGCGGAGCGCTTCCGTTTACGACACGAAATACGTTCAGCGTCCAGCAGGGGCTGCCCGGCATGCCAATGGCTCGCCCTTCGGGAGAGCTGGCAAACCCGCAGGGTTTGACGGAGAGGGTAAGGCCGTTTATAATAAAAGCATTCCAATTGAAAGGCGGTGCTCCTATGCGTTTTCTTCACCTCTCCGACCTGCACCTCGGCAAGCGGGTCTGCGAGTTCTCCATGCTGGACGACCAGCGGTATATTCTGGAGGAGATCTTGTCGCTCCTCGACACCCACCCCGTGGATGCTGTTCTGCTGGCAGGCGACCTCTACGACAAGCCTGTGCCCCCCGCCGAAGCCGTCCGTCTGCTGGACTGGTTCCTCACCGAGCTGGCCGACCGGAAGCTGCCGGTCTTCGCCATCAGCGGCAACCACGACTCCGCCGAGCGGGTCGCGTTCGGGGCCCATCTGCTGGCGGGGAGCCAGGTCTACGTCAGCCCGGTGTTCGAAGGGGCCCCGGCCCCCATCCCCCTCACCGACGCATACGGCCCGGTGGACATTTACTTACTGCCCTTCCTGAAACCCGCCATGGTGCGCCACATCTACCCGGACGAGCCCATCGAGAGCTACAGTGACGCCCTGGGCTGTGTGCTGCGCCGCTGCGCCCCCGACCCGGCCCACCGCAGCGTACTGGTGGCCCACCAGTTCGTGGCCGGTGCCACCGCCTGCGAGAGCGAGGAGCCATCGGTGGGCGGGCTGGACTGTGTGGATGCCGCCCTCTTTGACGGCTTCGACTATGTGGCCCTCGGCCACCTGCACAGCCCCCAGAAGGTGGGCCGCGACACCCTGCGCTACTGCGGCACCCCGCTGAAGTATTCCTTCTCGGAGGCGCACCAGCACAAGAGCGCGACGTTTGTGGAGCTGGGGCCGAAGGGAGAGGTCACGCTTTCCACCACGCCGCTGACCCCGAAGCACGACCTGCGGGAGCTGCGCGGCAGCTACATGGAGCTGACCGACCGCCGCAGCTATGCGGGCACGGCCACCGACGACTATCTGCACATCACCCTGACCGACGAACAGGATGTGCCCGATGCGCTGGCCCGGCTGCGGGTCATCTATCCGAACCTGATGCGGCTGGACTACGACAACCTCCGCACCCGCACCCAGGCCGACCTCGACGCCCCGGCCCAGACCGAGCAGAAAACGCCGCTGGAACACTTTGCAGCCTTTTATGCGCTGCAAAACAATCAGCCCCTGAGCGCCGAGCAGGCTGCATTCTGCCAGCAGCTCATTGAAACGCTCTGGAAGGAGGAGGACGCATGAGACCTCTGAAGCTGACCCTTTCGGCCTTCGGGCCATACGCCAGCGCCGTCACGCTGGAACTGGAGCGCCTGGGCAAAGGCGGCCTGTATCTCGTCACCGGTGACACCGGCGCGGGCAAGACCACCCTTTTCGACGCCATCACCTATGCCCTGTACGACCATTCCAGCGGCGGCGTGCGGGACGGTGCCATGCTGCGCAGCAAGTACGCCGACCCCGGCACCCCCACCTTTGTCGAGCTGGAATTTGAGGTGCGCGGCCAGCGGTACACCGTCCGCCGCAACCCGGACTACCTCCGCCCCAAAGCGCGGGGCGAGGGCACGACCACCGAAAAGGCGGACGCCGTCCTCACCTACCCGGACGGACGCCCGCCCGTGACCCGGTCGAAGGATGTCACCGCCGCCGTCACCGCTCTCATCGGGCTGGACTACGACCAGTTCTGCCAGATCGCCATGATCGCGCAGGGGCAGTTTACCCGCCTGCTCAACGCCACGACCGAGGAGCGGAGCAAGATCTTCCGCAAACTGTTCCGCACCCAGCGCTACCAGAAATTGCAGGACGCGCTGCAAGAGGAGAACGCCCGCCTCACGGCCCAGCGCACGGCCCAGAACGTCCAGCTGGACGCGGTGCTCTCCGGCATCCGCTATCCGGAGACCGACCCCGATGCCGAAACGCTGGGCGAGCTTTCGGCGCAGCGCCCCGCCGAGGAAGTCACCGCCCTGCTGGAATGGAATATTTCAAAGCGGAAGTCTTGGAGATG
>URYP01000018.1 GCA_900552115.1 uncultured Oscillospiraceae bacterium
GAGCGCCACCTTGCCAAGGTGGAGGTAGCGAGTTCGAGCCTCGTAAGCCGCTCCATCCGCAAAAGACGTCAATAGCATTGACGTCTTTTGCCATCCTATGGCGCCATAGCCAAGTGGTAAGGCATGGGTCTGCAAAACCCTGATTCCCCAGTTCAAATCTGGGTGGCGCCTCCATTACAAAAAGCGTCCCTTATGAGGGGCGCTTTTTTCATATTCAATCCAGATCCCCACTTGTTCAACATCGAGCGGCGCCATCGCGGGGAAACAAACTATTTTAATAAAGCATGAGGAACGCGCGTAAAACCGTGCGTCCCTCATGCTTTTTGTCTTCACTGGGGTTCTGGCCGTTCATTGACCGCAGCCCACATAAATGGTTCATGAATTCGTGGTCATTGTTACTGGTTTAATATAAGTTTTGAATCGTCAACCTGCATAATCTGTTCCCCCTCCGGCCGATACTAGAGTAAAGAAACCGGTATACGAATCAGAATCAAAGGAGACAAAAAATTATGAATCCGTTTGCCATAGTCAAAGCCGACGCCTTAGAAATTATAGACAGCCGTGGGAACCCCACCGTCAAGGCCCGCGTCACCCTGGCCGGCGGCGCATACGGTGAAGCCGCCGTTCCTTCCGGTGCTTCCACAGGCGTCCATGAAGCTCACGAGCTGCGGGACGGGGAAACCCGATACGGCGGAAAAGGCGTGCTGCAGGCTGTCGATCATGTACGCACCGTATTAAGCCCCGCCATCTGTGACCTGGATGCGCGCCAGCAGGAAGAAGTGGACCAGGCCATGCGACGGGCAGATGGTACGGCCAATAAAAAACGGGTCGGCGCCAACGCTATTCTTGCCGTTTCCCTGGCCAACGCCCGGGCCGCCGCTGCCGCATACGGTACGCCGCTGTACCGCTGTCTGGGTAGTGAAGAGGCCTGTCTGCTGCCTGTCCCCATGATGAATATTTTGAACGGCGGCGCCCACGCGTCCAACAACGTCGATATTCAGGAATTTATGATTCGCCCCCATGGCGCGCCCTCTTTTCGGGAAGGACTGCGCTGGTGCTGCGAGATCTATCATGTACTTGGAAAACTTCTAAAGGATAAGAAGCTGTCCACTGGCGTGGGCGATGAAGGCGGCTACGCCCCTGACCTTGGGTCAGACGAAGACGCCATCAAGCTGATTTTGGAGGCTGTCTCGGCCGCCGGTTTTGTCCCCGGCCAGGACATTTCGCTGGCGATTGATGCCGCCGCCAGCGAATGGCAAACCGAAAACGGCGCTTATCTTACACCGAAGGGACAGGTACAGTACACCAAAGAGGAACTGGTCGCCTATTGGCAGCGGTTGGCCGACCAGTACCCACTCGTATCGCTGGAAGACGGTATGGCCGAAGACGATTGGGCGGGCTGGAAACAGCTGACAAAGGCCCTGGGCGACCGTGTGCAGTTGGTAGGCGACGATTTGTTCGTAACCAATGTCGAACGGATCCAAAAGGGCATCGAGGAAAGCGCTGGCAACGCCGTCTTGATCAAGCCTAACCAGATCGGTTCCCTGACGGAAACCATACAGGCTGTCCGAACGGCGCAAAAGGCCGGATGGGCCACCATCATGTCCCATCGCAGCGGCGAAACCGAGGACGCCGTTATCGCCGATCTGGCTGTGGCCTGCGGTTGTGGTCAAATTAAAACCGGCGCCCCCTGCCGCAGCGACCGGGTATCCAAGTACAACCGTTTGCTCGAAATAGAAGCGCAGTTGGGCGACCGCGCCCGCTATGGCGAAAAATAGATGCGACGGCTCCACTTATAACCCCTATATCCGAAATAAAAAGGACCGGATAAACCGGTCCTTTTTCTATGGGGCTTTTTAAAAGGAGGAAATTTTATGGGTCGTATACTGAAGAATCAACAGCGCATCGGCTGAGGTAACGCCGTCGCGCCTGTCCACATCGGCCGCCAGCGCCTGTGCGTCGGATAATTCCAATTTAGCGGTTGCCGCCTGGAGTACCAGCAAAGCGTCCGCCGCCGTCACCTCGCCGTCATCATCGACATCTCCCAGCCGATAGGGTGGTTTTTCTTCCAGGCCCTCCAAGGCTGTCCGCAGGGATTGTTCCGCCGCCTCGGTAGCTGCCGGGGAAATAAACGGATACGAAGCCTTTAGGCTTTCCGCCGCGGTCTTGGCCGTCGCCAGGGCTTCCCAGGAAGCGTCCGTATAAAGGCTCTCATCGTTTGGCGCCTCAGATAGAGCCGCCTCCAGAGCGTCCATTGCCTCATCCGCCAGTGTCATGTCCACCAGCCTCGCCATGGTGATTTTCATGGTAAAGTCGCCCTTTTGATACCCCTCCGGTTCCAGATACAAATGCAGCCGATTGACCGCGGTCCAGTCTATCTGTCCCTCCCGACCGGATTGCTCCGGATCACTTTTTAAAATCTCGTAGCCGTCTGCCTGCGTCGCATCCAAAGGAATGGACAGCCGGTTGACCCCCGTATGCAGCCTTCCTACCGCCGGGCAGTCTTTGGAAAGCCGCCAGCCATACGTACAAATGCGCTCTTCTTCATCCACCGAACGAAGCAGCACCCAGCCGTCGTTATTCCAGCAGCCGGCATACTCGTCCGGACCCTGCAGCTCCAGCTCCAGCTGCAGCATGACTTTGCTAAAATCATGCTGGGACAAATCGACTCCACTGGTGTCGCTTCCCTGGGAGGCATACGTCCAGTCCGCATATAGCGTGTGTGTGTCCTTATCCGGATAGGTTCCCAGCATGCGGGGAAAATCCGCAACAGCAAAGGTCACCTCCACCAAACCGCTCCGAACGTCGTTCATATGCGCGGCCATGGCCTGCAGCTCCTCCAGCGTGGCCTGATCATTTTCCACAAGCGCCAACGCCGCATCCCGTTCCTTTAGGAATATCGCCATACTCTCCTCACTATAGACGATGTTTTCCGAGAACGCATCAGACGCCGCCTGCCGAATCTGGTCACGGGTTATTTCCATTATGTCGTTGACTATCTTTACCTGCGACAGCGTCATGGAACAGCTCTGGGCCAGGCCATCGGCAACCACGCCGCTTTTCAGCCGAACCGACAGCAGTATCCGCTGCACATTTGTCCAGTCCATCAGGCCGCGCTGCGTATCCGCCGGACGGTTCAGTGGAATCGATAATTCCAAATGGCCGTCCCGAATGTCCACGTTCTCCGGGCGGATATTCCAGCCATAATTGTGTTCCGAATTGGTTTCACTGTTTCCACCGTTAGCCTCCAGTGTCGGGTCACCTTCTTTATCTTTCACGTCGGGCGACCGCAGCTTGACCGTCATCCCCTCCCAGCAGTCATCCGGAGACAAAGACGCCTCCGATGTTGCCAGGTCCATGGTGATTTTTAGGCGCAGGTTTTCCCTGTTGCCGTAGGCAGTCGCCACATCAATGCCCGCATTGTTTTCGGTATTGTCGGCCCGCGTCCAGTCCGCATATAGGGTATCACCGTACAGCAGGTTACCGGCCGCGTTTGAATACTCCTTTTCAAATTGGGAAAACCGCACCAGCTCATAAGGCGGAATACTTCCCTCTGCGACAGCCGATACACTTACACTCCCTATCCCCGCCAGCCATACCGTTATCCCCGCAAACATTGCAAGGCTCCGTTTAAAACGCATCGATTATGCCGCCTTTCCCCTTATCTTTACCGTCATCATACGAGAAAGCGTCGCCTTTGTCAATGACAGGTTCCGTTTTTCCATAAATGTTCTCCTGTGTGCTGTTCCAGTCTACATCTGTCAGACGCTCTGACCTGTCTTTCCTCAAAAAGGATGGGGCCCGCGTTTGATGCGGAGCCCCAATTTAATATAGATATTTTGTTCATAAACCTTGCTTCAAATCCCGCTGATAATCACAAATATTGACAGCACGCCTGTCCATAAACCTGGCAGCCCAGCAGCCGGAATCTATTCGTTAAAGCACTGTCAATGTAATAGTGGACGTCCCCGGCTGTACCAAATCGACCGTATGGGGTGTGCCATCAACGATGATCGACTGGGCAAACTGTTTCAAATCAACGGTTAAGGTCAGCTTATCTCCTTTATTTACATGGTCATTTACCTTAAACTGAATATAGAGATACTCACCGTTCTCGCATTGACCATTAGCGGATATTGAAGCCGCTAAAATCGGATTAACACTTAAATTCACAATTGTCATCTGATCCATTAGATCCATTGCTGGGCCGGGCATCCATTCATAATCTTTTCCGTGTTCCTGGAACATTACAGGTTCCAGTTGTTGGTTGTCATAACTGATAGAAAACTCCATTACATTCCATCCAGCGGCTGGAACATGGTCTACATTAACGGACAGCATCACCATATCGCCTGCCTGTACCGTGCTTTTGTTCGCTACAAAACGAATCGTGGGATCCTCAGCCGCCGACGCCATTGAAGATACCGGCAGCATGGCAGCCATCGTCAATCCGCCAATAGCCGCTACCAGCCTGCGCAAAAATTGTCTTTTCATTTTTTACCACCTTTCATAAAATGTACTATATTTTTACAGCATATAGCCATAAAAATATTTACTATATAATAGTATTACATTATTTAACTAAATTCAACCATATTCTTGAAATTTCAGAATATTGTATTAAATATATGGTCAGTTTATGTCTATATGGCACGATTATGGCTGTTGTAATTATTTTATGGTAACTGGTAGGCGCAGCTTTCCAAAACTGCCAGTCAGTTGTATCCTTTGGTATCTGACCCCCTTGGACATTCTACTAAAAAACAGCCCCGGAAAAGGTTACCCTTTTCCGGGGCTGTTACACAGATCAATCTTTGTTCAATTATTTGTCTTGTGCCGGGAAAGAACCAATTTTTTGAGTCGTAAACTGGAGAATCAGCAGGGCATCTTCAGCGGTGACTTTACCGTTTCCATTTACATCCGCCGCCAGTTTCTGCGTTTCGTTCAGGGTGATCTTATCCGTCGCCGCCTGAAGAGCCAGCAGCGCATCGCTCGCAGTTACGCCGTCCTTGCCATCGACATCGCCCAGCGTATACTCCGGCTCCGGTTCCTCGCCAGTCTGAGAGGGATCCACCACTTCCACCAACTCAATGGTCATGCCGGTTTCGCCTTCAATCTGGTTGGTGCTGTCGATAAACATACGGAACTTGGACACATTCGCCCAGTCGATGCTCCCTTTTTCGGTTTCAAACGCGCTCAACGGGATTTTCAAATCGTTGGTGCCGCTCACCAGAGCAATCTGATGTTTCTGAATATCCACCATCACGCTGTTTTCACCGGTCTGATTGTCCTCAGTTTTGGATTCATCCGTATTTTCAGAAGCCAACAGGAATTTGCCGGTTTTAAAGGCATCCGCGTCAGCAATACCGCTGTTGTTGGTCATGTTCAGTTTAACATGCAGATAAGACTCGTCTTTATCCGAATCCAGCACATCGAACGCCGCGTCTGCGTCGGTCCAGCTCAGCTCCAGGGATTTATTGCCGGAAGCGGTGTAATTGCCCAGAGC
Source organism: uncultured Oscillospiraceae bacterium (assembly GCA_900552115.1). Taxonomy (GTDB): domain Bacteria; phylum Bacillota; class Clostridia; order Oscillospirales; family Acutalibacteraceae; genus UMGS1474. The sequence continues at coordinate 5,507 of URYP01000018.1, forward strand.
CTTCGTAAACGAACCCACAATGGTGGGGTCGCTGTCGACAGTTCTGTCCACAATTTCAATTGTATTGAACTTCAGGGTGCTCGCTTCCGTCTCGCCTGCAGGCAGGTTGATATACAGACGGAACTGCTCAACATTCTCCCAGTCCATGGAGCCTTTGGGATCCTCAAAGGTATTCAGCGGAATCCACAGATCGTTGTCGCCAGCCGCCAGCGTTTTGCCCAGCTTGGCAAGATTATAGCCTACGTTGTTTTCACCCTCAGGCAGTGCACCGGTATCCACTGAACGCAGACGGAAATAGCCCGCCTTGAAAGAGTTTTCCGAGCCGCCCGTCAGGGTCAGATTCACGTGCAGATAGGTGTTGTTCAGGTTTTTGCTGGCGTCGATCAGCTTACCGGTTTTCACCCAGCTGGATTCGAGCAGGGTCTTTTCTTCATTGGAGCTGTAAGTGGTGTCATCCTTGAACATGCCCAGGACGCCTTCACCCAGTTCCACATTCTCATCAATGACATAGGCGGAGTTGATCTGCAGGGTTACTTTACCAGCTTCCAGATCGGCCGGCAGATTGTCAAAATACATACGGAAACGGCCGAGCGTCGACCAGTCCATTTTGCCTTTTTGATCGATGAAAGCCAACAGCGGGATTTTCACGCTGTTTTTGCCGGTCACCGGCTGCTCGATAATTTTGTTATCCATCAGGTTCTTCATCGAATAACCGACGTTGTTTTCGCCTTCCGGAGGCACCGCACCGGCTGTATCCGCCGAACGCAGGCGGAAGAAGCCGGCGTTGAATACCTCTTTATCGGCCAGGCCAGTGTCGTTGGTCAGGGTATACTCAACCTGCAGGAACATGTTAGACAGGTCCTTGTCGCTAATATCGACCGGCGTTGTCGCGATCCACCCAGCAGGCAGCGTCTTATCGGTGCCGCCTACGTTGGCGTAAACCTTTTCGTCACGGAACGTGGCAACGACGCCCTCGACAGGCTTATAATCGTCCGGCGTTTCGTCGATAATGCGGATGTCGCTCATCTGCAGCGAGAAAGGACCGTCGAAGTTGTTGGTGCTGTCGATAAACAAACGCATGCGGTTGATCTTCGACCAATCGATTTTGCCGGTTGTACCGGTAAAATCGGCCGCCGCTACCCGGATTACGTTTTCGCCTTTTTTCAGGCCGGGCAGTCTCTGGGCAACGTCGTAAGACACGTTGTTTTCTTTCCCTTCCGTATCCTCGGAACGAAGCAGCAGCTTGCCGGTTTTAAAGACGTCCGCGTCCGCGGCTTCGCCCTCGTTGGTCAGGGTCACCTTAAAGCTCAGGAACACCTTGGTCAGGTCGCTCTGGGACAGGTCAATCGGCGCGATGTCGGCCGGCGTCCAGTCCATCTGGATGACGCCTTTACCGTCCGTCTTGGTGCTCGCCGCCGTGTTATCGGCCGCAAAAGCACCCGCCACGCCGTCCACATATTGCAGGCTGCTTTTCGCTTCCTGCATAGCCGCCAGGGCCGCGTCGAGTTCCTCAGCCGTAACGCCTTCTTTGGCAACAACCTCTTTAGCCGCATCCAGTTTCTCCGTGAACGCCGCGGTCGTGCCCTCCTGATACGCTTCATAGTTAATGCCGCGGTTGATAGCGCTTTGCAGCGCCGTCATGCTGGCCGCCAGCGTTTCTTCCGGCGTCGGCTCCGCAGCCAGAGCCGGAAGCGCCATCGGCAGAACCAACAGCGCGCTCAGGCCCACGGCCAAAACTTTCTTTGTCAGTTTCATTCCTTCTTCTTCCTTTCTGTGTCCGGCGGTCAGCCGCCGTTTACGAATGATAATTCTACCGAACTTCGACGTATTTGTCAATGGATAATCTATGAACAATTCCGGAATTCTTTTGGGAATTGCCCCGAATCTTTAGAATAAATACGCGGCATCTCTATACAACATGTGTACTTATTTCACGCTTTTTGCCATACGCCGATACTGTGTCGGGGTCATCCCGGTCTGCCGCCGGAATATCCTCGTAAAATAATTATAATCTTCTATTCCAACGATGCCGGCTATTTCCGCAATTGGTCTTTCCGTACCGATCAAATACTGCTGCGCGCGGCGTACCCGGTCTTCGGTCACCATCTGCCCAACGGTTTTTCCAGTGTTGCGTTTCACCGTTTTGCAAATAGTTGCCACGCTGATATTCAAATCCTCCGCCATTTCCTGTAATGTGAACGGGGCGATCAGGTGGGTATTAATATACTGCTGGATATGCTGCCAGCGGGCGCTGCTCTGTCGTTTCATCAGCTGCTCCAGCCGGATATACCCCACACAGGCCATCATAATCCGCGACGTAGCGCTGAGCACTTCGGTTGATACCTGTTTCATTTTTTGAAAATTCTGGTGCAGGTCCCGCATGGAGCAGGGCAGCGACGCGCACTGCTTTTTAATCGAAGCCCATTGTGTTTTACGGTCTTCATCCGTCAGCAGCTGTCCCAGCATAATGTAGCCGAGAGTCCCCTGTTCATCACTGATTGGCGCACACACCTCGACCAGGCCGGCATGGCAGGTATAAATCGCCACTGAATTCTTTTCCCTGGCCATGGTCATCCCCTGCCTGTCGCACTGGTGGCACCGCTCCATCCCCTCACAGCAGGAGCGCACCAGCATACAAAAATCGCATTGTTCTTCCGGATATTCGGTTATAAGCTGAAAATCCGCATCAAAGATAGCAATGTGCTGTCCGGTAACCGTATGAAAATCAACCAAAATCTGCCTGAGTTTCCGCGTCCGCAGCTCATCCACAGCTATTCCTCCCCCGTTGTCCTTAAAAAAAGTATAGCACAATTTGCGAATTTTTTCAACCGCGCAACAACAGTAAAAGCAGAACCCCCCTCTTGCGAGGGGGGTTCTGCTTTTGTTAGAGGGGTGTTTTGAGGAGGGTAGAAATTTGTACCTGATTTTTGTGAGACGTTCCGGTGCGGCTCCATCCCGCCTCTCAAGTACGACTCTATTATAGCCGGCGCCATCTCGAAGTGTGTGAATGAACTATGAAATAAATATGAGTATTTTAATAAGACTCTTTGAACAAATATAGCGTCCGCTCTGTGTTATAGCGGCATGTTTAAAAACCTCACCAAAACAGCGGAATATGTCCGTAACAGGTAATCGTCGGGGAGCGGCAAAGCCTCTTCTCGTTATGAATTGGCGGCGCCCCCCCTCTTCAGTAAATTTGTTCCTATACACTCCGCCCCACAGAACAAGCCGCCACCGGATAGGCCGTCTCAACGTACAGACAAATTTCCAGCGCTGGCAAGCAAACAAATGTTTGCAATTTGAAATAGGTTGTGCTATACTGATAGCAGCATAAGCCTTGGAAGAATTTTTGACATTACTTAAAAAAACTGCGATATGCCGGTATGAACGTCCGGCAAGAAATGGAGGTTTTTATGAAAGCCTTAACCCCCAAACAACAAGCCGTACTCACTTTTCTTCAGGAAAGGGCCCAGGAAGGAATCCCCCCCTCTGTGCGGGAAATTTGTACGGCAACCGGTATAAAATCCACTTCGACGGTACACGCCTGTCTCCGCGCATTGGAGGAAAACGGCTGTATATCCCGTGAAAGCGGCCTAAACAGGGCTATCCGCCTGCCGGGTGAAAACGTCGCGCGGGTTCCTCTGTTGGGGCGGGTCACAGCCGGCCAGCCCATTCTGGCTGTCGAGGAAGTGGAATCCTATGTCCCATACTCCGGCAAGGGATACCAGCCGGGCGAACTGTTTGCGCTGCGCGTCACCGGATCCAGTATGATTGGCGCCGGTATTTTGGACGGTGATGTGGTGATCGTGCAACGAACCCCGACCGCTCAGAACGGTGAAATCGTTGTCGCGCTGATTGGGGATGAGGCGACCGTGAAGCGATTTTATAAAGAAAACGGGCATTTCCGGCTTCAGCCGGAAAATGATGCTTTCGAACCTATAATTGTAGAGGAGTGCGCTGTTTTAGGGAAAGTCGTTTCCCTTTTGCGGTATTTCTGACGCGCGTATCCGGCACACCGGAACGGTTCTCCATCGCCGGCCCGGTATACCTGCGTTCTTTTATTCCTGATGGTAAAACCCCGGCGGATTTATGGTCATAACCTTTGGGGAGAAATCGGAGTTGCCGCTCCGATTTCTGAAATGCGGCTCACCGCACTTCAGATTCTCCGCTAAGTCTATGTCGCATTATCCGCCGGGGTTTTATTTTCCGTTTTTCCTACCGCTTAATACAACCGGTTTCATTCCGGAGCCTCAGCAGTTTCCGAGTCGATAGCCGCCTCAAAAGAAACCTGAATAGTGGTTCCCTCCCCGAGCGTGCTGTCCAGCGATAAGGAGGCATGATGCTGCATGGCGATATGCTTTACAATCGCCAGTCCCAGCCCTGTCCCGCCGGTTTCCTTTGAGCGGCTCTTGTCCACTCGGTAAAACCGTTCAAAAATCCGGCCCTGATGCTCGGGCGGGATGCCGATGCCCGTATCCTTTACCTGCAGCGTAACCCGGCCGCCCGCCTCGCCAATCGTTACCGCAACCGTACCGCCCGGTCGGTTGTAGCGAATGGCATTGTCACAAAGATTGTACAGCAATTCTTCCAGCAGGCGCCGGTTCCCCCAAACTGGACCGGGACCGCCGGCAATGGTAAGCGCCACCTGTTCCTTCTCCGCTTTAAAGCTGAGAAGCTGGGCGCATTCATCCGCCACCTCCCGCAGTGACACCCGCTCCCGCACCTCCAGCATGGGCGGATCGTCCAGCGCCGATAATTGCAGAATATCCCCGATCAGGGACACCAGCCGCCCCGCTTCCTTGTGGATTTTTCCAGCAAACGCGGGAACATCCTCATCCTTCACCATACCGTTCTCAATCATTTCGGCATAACCGCATATGGAGGTGAGCGGAGTCTTCAGCTCATGAGAAACATTGGCCGTAAACTCCTGTCTCATTTTATCCATTTCTTTTTTCTTTTTTTGCTGTTCCTGAACCGCATAGGCAAAGGGTTTTAATTCATGGTAGGGGATCTCCTCCGCAATGTGCTCCATATCCGACGCCATTGCCTCAATCGGCTTAACCAGGCGGCGGGTCAGCAGCACCGACAATATAACCGACACCACCAACAATACAGCCCCGATAGCCACGATTGCTGGCAGCGCCCGCTCAAACGAGGCATACAGGTTTTTGACCTCTCCGGCGATGCGCAGCACATTGCCGTCCGACAGCCGCACAGCGTAGTAATAGGTATTCAGCCCCAGGGTATTGGAGCGGCGGGTGTCCTCCCCCTTGCCCTCCTTCAGGGCCTGCTGAACCTCTGGGCGGGAGGTATGGTTGTCCATGGTACCGGCGTCAGCCTGGCTCTCTGCCAGGACTGCGCCCTCCGGAGATATCAGCGTAATCCGCATTTTGTCCCGTCCGCCGAAGCCGGACAGGACGCTTTTGTCCTCCAGATAGGGATAGTTGTCCTGCAGCAGATGCGCATAGGAGCGAATATCCTCTTTTAGCTGCTGCTCAAACACATTGTGAAACACTGTGATGGTCAGCACCGCCGTCAGTACCATGGACAGCAAAGCGATAAAGATCAGCCTAAAGTTGATTTTTTCTTCCACATGGCCATCCCCTTAACCATCAATTTTGTATCCCACGTTTCGGACGGTTTTAATCAGCTCGCCTCCCGCTCCCAATTTCTTGCGAAGCGTTTTGATGTGCATGTCCACCGTGCGGGTTTCCCCTTCATAATCCATGCCCCACACCTTGTCCATCAGCTTTTCGCGCGTCATCACGATCCGCTGGTTGGCCAGCAGGCATTTTAACAGCTCATATTCCTTGAAAGTCAGCTCACAGGGGACGCTGTCCACGGTTACCAGATGCTGGTCGTCGTCCAGCTTAATGCAGCCAAACCGCAACACAGCGTTGTCCACCTGCTGCACCCGTCGCATAACCGCCTTTACGCGGGAAATCAGTTCCATAATGCCAAAGGGTTTGGTGATATAATCGTCCGCGCCGTTGTCCAGTCCTTTTACCTTATCCCATTCGGTGGATTTGGCTGTAACCATGATCACCGGAATGTTCTGCAAGCGGACATTCTGGCGCATCAGCCTTAAAATCTGTAGACCGTCTTCACCCGGCAGCATGATATCCAGCAGCACCAGGTCGGGACGCTGGCGGCGGCAGGCTTCAAGGAAAGCCGCGCCTGTGTCGAATTCAGCGGTAGCGTAGCCGCTGTTCTGCAACGCATAGCTCTCCATCTGACGGATATTCAAATCGTCCTCGACAATATAAATCACGCGATCTCCTCCCTGCCCAGCCGGACGAACGCATCGCCCGAAAATGCCAGCGGTTGTTCGCCCTGTTAATATATTCAGAACAGCGGCCGAAAGATGGCGCCGCTAAAGGAAATTATACCGCCACCCAATCTTCCCAGTCTCAGACTAAGGTCCGCGTTTATTATACCGGCTTTGCGCCGTTACGGCAAGGCGTATTCCGATTTATAATTTTCGTACATGTCTGCAAACGCCCTGTCGTCGGAGTTTTTCAGCGTATTCAGGTATTCATGCGTTTCAAAGCTGTCCTGGTGCACTTGGATCAGACACACGGCAATATTGGAACAGTGATCGGCCACCCGTTCGCAGTCGGTAATGATATCGGAAAACACAAAGCCCATCTCCGTGGTACACTCGCCGCGCTGCAGCCGTTCAATATGCCGCCGTTTCAGTTGTTTTTTCAGCAGGTCCACCACCTGCTCGAGAGGTTCGACATGAGCGGCCAAATCCAGATCCTTACGGTGGAACGCCTCCACCGCCATACGCACGATGGCCCGTACCGCCCTGTACATGTGCTGCAGATCCTCCTGTGCGTCCGGGGTAAAGACAATCTGTTTCTGGTCAATTTCCCGCGCAGTCTTCATCATGTTGACGGCATGGTCGCTGATACGCTCAAAATCGCCGATACAGTGGAGTAGGCGGGATACCTCGTGACTATCGGACAGGCTCAGACTGTGGCTGCTCAGCTTCACGAGGTACGTGCCAATCGCGTCCTCATAGGTGTCAACCTGCTGCTCCCACTGGTTGATCGTCGCCGCCGATTTTTCATCATAATGGCCGATCATCGACATAGCCAGATCCAGCGTATCGCGGGACAAATCCGCCATGACCCGGGTGGTGGTCCGGCACTGATCCAGCGCAACGGCCGGTGTGGCCAGCAGCCGCTCGTCCAACAGCGGTTCCGCCTCTTCCACCTTGGCGTCCGGAATCGTCAGGCAGGCCAGTTTCTCGAGCTGTTTGCCGAACGGGCAGAGCAGCAGGGTCGACAGCAGGTTGAACGCCGTATGAATAATCGCAATTTGCGCGGCGTTTACCGTATCCCCCACAAAAGCGAAATCGATCAACGCATTCAGTCCGTAGAATGCGGCCATCAGCACGACTGTTCCGATAATATTGAAATACAGATGTACCATGGCCGCCCTTTTGGCGTTTTTATTGGCGCCGATCGACGATATCAGCGCTGTTACACAGGTGCCGATATTTTGTCCCATGACAATGGGGATTGCCGATGCGAACGTAATGCTTCCGGTGGCAGCCAACGCTTGCAAAATGCCCACCGAAGCGGAGGAGCTCTGGATAATCGCGGTCAGCAGGGCGCCGGCCAACACGCCGAACAGCGGGTTGGAAAACAGGGTCAAAATTTGTGTAAATTCCGGGATGTCGGCCAGCGGTTTCACCGCACCCGACATGGTGTCCATCCCGAACATCAGAATGGCAAATCCCAGCAGGATCAGCCCCACGTCCTTCTTCTTACCGTTTTTCATAAACATATAAAGAACAATGCCCACGACCGCCAGGATCGGCGAAAAAGACGAAGGCGTCAGCATCTGGATAAACCAGTTATCGCTCTGAATCCCGGTGGTGCTGAGAAGCCAGGCGGTCACTGTCGTTCCCACATTGGCGCCCATGATGATGCTGATGGCCTGAGACAGCTGCATCAGGCCCGAGTTGACAAAGCCCACCACCATCACCGTGGTCGCCGAGGAGGATTGGATAACCGCCGTTACGCCAGCCCCCAGTAAAATTCCCTTTAAAGGATTGGCTGTCAGCCGTTCCAGGATATGCTTAAGCTTTCCCCCGGATCGTTTCTCCAGCCCTTCCCCCATCAGCGTCATACCGTAGAGAAAGATGGCCAGCCCGCCGAACAGCGTCAGTACGTTAAAAAAAGACATGAATATTAGCCTCCCCGTTTCCTCTGCATAGATTGTCCAATTTTATAGTAGAGTAGGCAAGTAAAATAAAGGAGGGGATTTATGTAAAATCCATGTAAAATCATGTCGATACTTCCCCCTCCCAAGCAATCCTTTTTAACCGGTCAACATTATTCACCGGTTGTCAGCCGGCCCCAGGATTGCGAACATAGCGCCATGAATCCAGGAAGCCGTAAGCAGATTCGTTATTAGCGATGATTCCACGAAAACGCTCTCCAGCCGAATTCTCCCAGCCACGTCTCCATTCCCTTAAACCGCCCGCTACCCAACAAAAAAAGGCAGCGCCTACAGCGCTGCCTTTCAATAAACTCTTTTGTCGAACTATTAAGATTTGTTGCGGCGGAACAATTTTTCCAAATCGGTATAGCTGTCATCCACATCGATATTTTTAATCGTATCGATAAAATTCTCGCCCGCTTTGCTGCCGCCAACCTGAGAAACCGGATCATCCTGCGACATAACGCCGGTTGAAATCATGGTTACGCACATCTCATCATCCATCGTATCGTCAAAGGCGACACCCCAAATGACGTTGGCATCCGGGTGAGCGGCTTCGGAAATGATGGACGACGCCACTTCCGCGTCTTCCAGATCAATGTCGGGGGACGCGGTGATATTGATAATGACGCCCTTGGCGCCGTTAATCGACGTCTCCAACAGGGGGCTGGTAATCGCGGCGCGCGCCGCTTCCTGAGCTTTATCCTTACCGGAGGCTCGTCCAACACCCATATGGGCATATCCGGCATCTTTCATAATTGACGTGACGTCGGCAAAGTCCAGATTGATATAAGAGGGCATCTGAATCAGCTGAGAAATGCTCTGCACGCCCTGGCGCAGTACATCATCCGCCACTTCAAACGCGTTGGCCAGCGTAATGCGCTGCTCGCTTACCAGCTTCAGGCGCTCATTGGGAATCACCACCAGGCTGTCCACATGCTCGCGCAGGGCGGAAATACCCGCCTCGGCCTGCGTCATGCGTTTTTTGCCCTCAAAAGCAAACGGTTTGGTGACAATACCCACCGTCAGTATACCAAGATCCCGCGCAATAGACGCCACTACCGGAGCCGCGCCGGTACCGGTACCGCCGCCCATGCCGGCCGTAATAAACACCATGTCGGTGCCGCGCAGAGCCGCCGTAATCTCTTCCATGCTCTCTTCAGCGGCCCGCTGGCCCTTTTCCGGATTCGCGCCGGCGCCCATTCCGTGCGTCAGTTTTTCGCCAATCTGGATTTTCTGATCCGCCTGAGACAAAGACAGGGCCGGATGATCGGTATTCAACGCGAGGAATTCCACGCCCTTAACACCGGCGCGGATCATTCGGTTCACGGCGTTTCCGCCGCCGCCGCCTACGCCAATGACTTTAATTTGTACAAAGTCTTCCGCTTCATTATCATACTCGAAAGGCATGAGACATCCTCCTAAATTATACGATTTCTTGCACGGCCGCGCGATATGCCGCCTGCAAAAACCCATTCCGTTTTCTTATTCTATCATGAGTAAAAAAGAATTTCAACCGTTTCCCGACAAGAAATTGCGAAAGTTTATGAATTTTTTTCGACTTTTCTCCGGTAATTTCTGCCGTTTCTCCCCAAGTTTACCTTATCGGCTGCCAGTCGTGGTGGTGCTTCCAGGCTTTTTCCCGGCGGTGGTGGTTGTCACCAGGCCCTCCGGCCGGAAAACAATGGGAGGATTTTGCACATTCGGGTCAGAATATCCCCGCACGTTGATGGTTCCCCGCACGTCGTTCCCGTTTGTTTTCAGCACCTGCGGCAGCATGGCGGCAATGACCGCCAGCTTGTGATCCATGTTGATATCGTTGCCCATAAGGAACGTGATCTGGTTTTTCCAGTTTACCTGGATATCGGTTTTATCGGTCAGATCGATCTGGGTGACCCCTTCCAGCTTGTGTCCCTCCAGCGACTCGAGCAGGGTGGATACAATAGTAAAGCTGCGGTCGTCCATAACCTGCCCGCCTACTTTTTTCTCTTTGGCGGTTACGCCCTTAAAATACCGGTAACGCAGCGGCTTTTCCGACTGCATGGGCCATTCGGTGAGCCCCCGCCCGGTCGTGCTTACCAGAATCCATGTCCCGTCGCCGGCCACCACACCCATAGGCTTGGCTTCTTCAATGGTGATGCGGATGGTATCCATTGCCATCTTGTTATCCACCGTAACCGATTCCGCATAGGCGAAGGCCTGACGCACATTTTCCGCCGCCTCTTTCTTATCGACGGAAAATATACTCTGGCCGATCGTAATGCCGCTTTTACCTATAATCGCCTCTTCGTCGTAACGCGTATTGCCTTCCACCACGATCTTTTTTACGCCAAACAAAGCCGCGCGGCTGCTGGCCTCCTGAGAGGACGGTGTCGACAGGAACAGTACCAGGTTGGCACCCACCATCACCAGGATCGCCACCAGCAGCGTCACGGCCAGCTGGGCGCGGTTCATTGGCTTTTTGGTTTTTGTTGATGTTTTCGCCATGCCTGTTTTCGTTCCCTTCCGAAGCCCCGGCGGCAGCAACCCTCCCGCCGGGGACTTATCGTGTTTCTATTCCTCCACCCGCCGGATGACCGCTCCCACTTCCGAGAGGCATCCCACCAGGTTTTCATATCCCCGGTCCAGATGGTGCAAATTGGTTATTTCCGTTTCGTCCGCCGCCGCCAGTGCCGCCACCACAAGAGCGGCCCCGCCCCGCAGGTCGGTGCATTCCACCGGTGCGCCGGACAGCCTCGGGACGCCTTCCACCACCGCGACGCGTCCTTCCACCTTGACTTTAGCGCCCAGCCGGGTCAGCTCCCCTACATGTTTATAGCGGCTTTCGAATATGTTCTCGATAAATACACTCGTACCTTCGGCCAGGCAGGCCATGGCCATCACCGGAGCCTGAGCGTCGGTCGGAAACCCGGGATAGGGCATGGTACGCACCGTCTTGACCCGCCGCAAGCGCAGGGGCGCGCTTATCAGCACATCGCTGTCCCATACCGAGATATGACAGCCGGCTTCCTCAAACGCCGGCAGCACAGAGGCCAGATGACGGGGTTGGATCCGCTGCAGCACCAGCGAGCCCCCCGTCACCGCGGCCGCCGCCATATAGGTGGCCGCCTCGATCCGGTCGGGGATGACGCGGTGACGGCAGCCCGTCAGGCGCTCGACCCCCTCGACCGTGATAACGCCCTCCCCTGCGCCGGCTATACGCGCACCGCAGTCCCGGAGATAGTTACAGAGATCCACAATTTCCGGTTCTCTGGCCGCATTGACAATACTGGTTTTCCCCTGTGCCGTCACCGCAGCCAGCAAGACGTTCTCCGTAGCGCCGACACTCGGAAACGACAAAGTGATATCCGCTCCGTGCAGCCGCCCATCGGTCTGGCAGTGCAGATGCCCGCCTTCCTCCTCGATGGCAACGCCCATCTGCCGCAGGGCCGACAGATGAAGATCAATGGGGCGTGGCCCCAATTCGCATCCTCCCGGGAAGGACAAATCCGCGCCTCCCGTCCGTGCGACAATCGCCCCCAAGAACACAATGGATGACCGCATGCCCCGCATGAGGTAATCCGGGATATCCTGCCGGACAAGGCCGGTGGTATCCACCGTCATGCAGCCCTCATCATAGGAAACCCGGCAGCCCAGATAGCGCAGGATTTCCGCCGAGGCCCGGACGTCCGCCAGATTCGGGCAGTTGTCAATTTCGCTGGCGCCGTCCGCCAGCAAGGTGGCCGCCAGCACCGGCAGGGCGCTGTTCTTGGCGCCATGAATCGGCACCATGCCGCCAAGCCTATGTAACCCTTCCACCATCAGTTTTTCCATATAAAGCACCCCTTTAAGCATAAATCCCGGCGCGCTTTCCGCGCTTACAGGCCATTCTATGCCCAAAATGGGGAGGTGGTGTTACCGGATTCTCAAAAAATCACCGATTTTGCAGGACTTCCTCTATCACAGCGTAAATACGCTCAGACGCATCGAGTATGGCGCACCCACGGGCACACTCTCCCATACGGCGCAGCTTATCGGGGGTATCCATCAACTGGCAGAGGGCTTCCCACAGGCTTTCAGCCGTCAACTCCTTTTCTTCTATGCAAAGGGCAGCGCCTTTGTCCACCAGCGCCATAGCGTTATGATACTGGTGATTCTCCGCCACATAGGGAGAAGGAATCAGGATAGACGGCTTACCCGCCGCCGGCAGCTCGCTCAGCGTCATGGCGCCGCACCGGCAGATGACCAGATCGGCCGCCGCCATACAGCGGGGCATATCGTCTATATATTCTCTCACAGAAATTCCGTCCCTGTCAAGGGGGAGACGTTTTTCCTTCATCTTTGCGCAGAATTTTTCATAGGCCGCTTTCCCGGTAGCGTGGATATGCTGAATATGGCCGCCTTCCACGCTTTTTTGCAGCACGCCCAGAATGGCCTCGTTGATATGCTCCGCACCGAGACTGCCGCCGAACGACAGCACCATCGGGCGGTTGTCCAGCCCCAGCTCCCGCCGCGCCTGCATCTTGTCAGCCGCCAGGAATCCCGGCCGCAATGGGTTACCGGTGATGATTACCCGCACATCCGGAGGCAGATATTTGCGCGCCGCCTCATTGGCGATCATGGTCGCTTTCGCATATCGGGCCAGCATCTTCACCGTCACGCCCGGCAGGGCGTTGGATTCATGGGTCAGGATCGGCACGCCCATTTTGGCGGCTTTGCGCAACACGGGGCCGCTGACATATCCGCCCGTTCCAATGGCGATATCCGGCTGAAACTCGCGTATAATTTTACCCGCTTCAAATCCGGACGTGACCGCGTGCAACGCCGCCGCCATGTTCCGCCCAACATTTTTTACGCTTATCCGCCGCTGGAATCCCCGTACATCCACGGTTTTAATCGGATATCCGGCCTTCGGCACCAGCGCGGTTTCCATTCGTCCTTTGGCGCCGACAAATAAGATGTCGGCGTCGGGCCGCTCCGCTTTTATTTTATCGGCGATGGCCAGAGCGGGGTTGATATGCCCCGCCGTGCCGCCGCCAGTCATCAGCACCCGCATGATGTTCTCTTCCTTCCTGTCATTCCGCTTTGTCCCGGCTTTGGCGGGATACCGCCAGCACCACGCCCATCTGCGCGAGCAGCATAACCAGGGAGGTACCTCCGTAGCTGAAAAACGGCAGGCTGATACCGGTATTGGGGACGGTGTTGGTTACCACGGCCATATTCAGCAGCGCCTGCACCCCGACCTGGGCTGTCAATCCGATGGCCAGCATGGAGCCGAATTTATCCTTGGCTTTCATTCCAATGACAAAGCCGCGCCATACCAGCAGACCGAACAGGGCAATGACCAGCACCGCGCCAATCAGGCCCAGCTCCTCACAGATAACGGAAAAAATGAAGTCGTTGTGCGGCTCCGGCAGAAACAGATGCTTCTGCCGGGAATTCCCCAGCCCCTGCCCCATCAGACCGCCCGAACCGATGGCATAGAGCGATTGCACCGTCTGCCAGGCGTCTCCGCCGGGGTCTTTTTCGTTGACACCGATCGGATCCTGCCACACGGCGATACGATCCTGTTCATACCCGCCGACGAACACCATGAAGAAAACCACCGCTACGCCGGCCAGAACCAGGCTGGCCAAAAAGGCCTTGCGGGTGCCCCCGACATACATCATGATTAGGCCGATAGCCATCAGCAGGATGGTACCGGACAGGTGCGGCTCCAGGAAAACCAGGCCGCAGACGACGCCTAACACCAGGATAAAGGGTAAAAATCCGCTTTTAAAAGTCTGCATGCGCTTGTGATTGAGTGAAATCAAATGCGCAAACAGCAAAATCAGGGCAAACTTGGCAATTTCCGAGGGCTGGAACTGCGTACCTGCGAATCGGATCCAGCGGTGCACCCCGCTTTCAGACGGCAGTACCAGCACCACACCCAGCAATATCACAGAAAGCACCAGCAAAGGAATCGCCGCGTAATGCCATTTTTCATAGTTGAAACAGGATGCCACCAGCATGACAACCAAACCGAAAACAGCGAATTTTATCTGCTTGCTGATATAAAAATAGCTGTCTCCGTCCTCCCATTTATACGCATACGCGTAGCTGGCGGAATACAGACACACCAGCCCTACGGCGAGTACCAGAAGCAGGATAACCAGAAACGGTATGTCAAAACCGGATTTGGTATACAGCCACTTCCGGCGGAGATCCTTTGCTATTTTGGGAGCCGGCCTTGCCGCCTGCGAAGCTGCCATACACGGTTCCTTCCTTTCCGGGTTTAAAAGCCCTACTGTAGTCTACGGATGCCGCCAGAGATTTATGCGTATACCAGCAGCAGCCCGGCTGCCAGGCAGCCCACCAGCGTGATGAATGTGAAGATGCCCACCACTTTGTTTTCGCTCCAGCCGCACATTTCAAAATGATGGTGGAGCGGACTCATTTTAAAGAGCCGCTTGCCGTGCGTCAGCTTAAAATAGGTTACCTGCAAGATAACCGACAGGGTTTCCGCAAGATAAATAATGCCCACCGGAATAAGCAGCAGGGGGCATTCCATACCAAACGCCAGCGCGCACAGCACCCCCCCAATAAACAGGGAACCGGTATCCCCCATGAACACCTTAGCCGGATGCAGGTTATACAGCAAGAACCCGGCCAGGGCCCCGGCCAGGGAAGCGGCAACCACGCCCTGGCCAAAATAGAGCTGTCCCGCCGTCATACCAATCGCGGCCACGGCGACAAAAAACAATGATGATACAAAACTGACCGAGCCGCACAGTCCGTCAATGCCGTCGGTCAAATTGGTGGCATTAACCACGGCCACCACCACAAACATGCAGAAGGGGAAGAACCACCAGCCCATATCGATGCGACCGAGAAACGGCACGACGATATGCGGGTGCCCGCCCTCCGCCCAAAACAGGGCTATGGCATAGCCAAGCGCCACCAACAGCTGGCCGAATAGCTTCTGCCGTTCGGTCAGGCCCAGATTGCGTTTTTTAACCACCTTGATATAATCATCCAAAAACCCGATAATGCCGCAGCCAATGGCCAGGAATATGCCGCTGTAGAGACGGGTCATCATCACGGATGTCCCGGTGCCGCCGGACAACAGGTGCACTGTCGACAGGTCTGGGAACGCCAGTTGGCAGATTACGGCCGCCGCCACAACAGCCAACGCCCAGCCCAGCATAAATATCAGGCCGCCCATGGTAGGGGTTCCCTGCTTGTTTTTATGCCAAGACGGGCCGATATCCCGAATGGTCTGTCCAAATTTCAGCTTATGCAGGACGGGAATCATTTTTTTACCGGCAAACGCCGTGATCAGAAAAGCCCCAAGCCCCGTCAGCGCCAAGGCGGTCATGGCTACCATATTCATGCTCTATTCTACCCTTTCCTTTGCCAGCGCGTCGGCAATTACTTCCCTCTCATCCAGATGAATCAGGCCATCCTTCAGCACCTGATACGTCTCATGTCCCTTGCCGGCCAGCAGGATGGTATCCCCCGGCTGCGCATGATCGACAGCCCAGCGGATAGCCTCTACCCGGTTTTCAATTACCGTTCGGGCGGCATCCGCCGGCATGCCGGCCAGAATATCCTGGATAATTGCCCCGGGATCTTCCGAACGGGGATTATCCGAAGTGACAATGCACAAATCCGCATAAGATGCGGCGATCGCCCCCATTTTGGGCCGTTTGGTCGTGTCCCGGTCGCCGCCGCAGCCAAACAGAACCACCAGACGCCCAGCCGCGCACTCCTTTAATGTCCGGCAGATGTTTTCAAGGCCGTCCGGCGTGTGCGCGTAATCAATAACGATCGTATAGTCGCGGCCGGTCGGCACAATTTCCGCCCGTCCCTTCACTCCCGCCGAAGAGGAGAGCGCCTGTACGGTTTTGTCAAACGGCAGCCCCACTGCCAGTCCGCAGGCAGCGGCAGCCATAGCGTTGTAGACGGAGAAATCCCCCGGAATAGGTAGGCGCACCCGGTCGATTTCCCCGGTACCCACCAGCTCAAAATCCACGCCGTCCGGCCGTTTATGTATGTTCCGGGCGGTATAATCCGCCTGGTCCTGTCCCACCGAGAACGTCGTCCAGGGGCAGTCAAGTCCCTCCATCAGGCGCTCTGCCCAGGCGTCGTCCAGATTGACCACACCCCGGTCACACATGGCAAACAGCTTCTTTTTGGCAGCGAGATAATGTTCCATCGTGCCATGATAATCCAGATGATCCTGCGTCAGGTTGGTAAAAACCGCGGCGTCAAAATGGCAGCCGTCCACCCGCCCCTGATCCAGCGCGTGGGAGGACACCTCCATAACGGCGTGGGTACAGCCTTCCGCTACCATCAGGGAAAACATGCTTTGCAGGTCATAGGGATCCGGCGTGGTATGCCCGGAGGGCAGCACCCGGTCCCCAATCATATTCTGAATGGTGCCCACCAGTCCCGTCCGGTAACCGCAGTATTCCAGCATGGACTTGAGCATATACGACACCGTGGTTTTGCCGTTTGTGCCGGTAATACCAATTAAATGCAGCTGTTTGGCCGGCCAGCCGAACCAATTGGCGCACATCACCGCCCAGGCGTGGCGGGTGGATTCCACCCGGACCTGACGGGGGAGCCCCAGATCCCGCTGCACAACGATCGCCGCGGCGCCCGCCTCCAGCGCCTGTTCCGCAAACGCATGGCCATCGGAGGCTGTTCCCTGAATGCAGACAAACACCCAGCCGGGTTTTACCTTGCGCGAGTCACAGGTAATGCCCGCTATGTCCTCCTGTGCGGACACGTCCGCGCCTGTATAGGTCATTAACTTTGAAAACGTCATAGCCGATGCCGCCTTTCCTCCGATAGGCCCCGTACACCTATTGTCTATCGTATATTATCCTGATATACAAACTCAACCGTGATGATCGTTCCACTGGCCACCCGGTCGCCGGCTTTAATGCTCTGACTGACCGCCGTGACCTCGCCGCTGTCCTCGGTAACCCCCTGTATCTGCAGGTTCAGCCCGTATTCCGCGGCCAGTAGATTAGCCGCCGACAGGGTGCTTCCAACAAAGTTGGGCACCGTTACCGATTGGTCCACACTGCCTTTCTCCGTATACAGCACCACTATGCCGTTCTGCGGGATGGTGGTCCCGCTCTCCGGCATCTGCTGCACCACCTTGTCGCCGTTTCCAACGACTTTTGCCTGCAGGGATTCGCTGGTGATTTTGCTTTTGGCGGTAGCCACGGAATCCCCGACAACACTCGGGGTTACCCGGTTGAGGTTGGCCAGCTCCTCCTCGGTGTATTTTGGTTCAATGCCCAGATAGGGCAGCGCGTCGGCCAGCACCTTCTGCGCCACCGGGGCGGAAATCGTACCGCCGTAGCGGATGGTGCACTGCGGCTGGTCCAGGACCACCAGGATGGAAACCTCCGGGTCGTCCGAGGGGGCGTAGCCGCCAAAAGAAGCCCATACCTCGTTGATATTGGTCGCGTTCAGTTTTTCCGTCTGATCCGAGGTGCCGGTTTTTCCGGCCACCCGGTAGCCCGCGACAGCGGCATTTTTGGAACCGGCGTTGACCGACGTGTCCAGCATTTTTGAAAGCCGTTTGGAGGTGCTTTCAGAAATAACCTGCCGCACCACGGTTGGCGTGGTGTTGCGCACCACGTTGCCGTCGGAATCCAGCACCTGCTGCACCACATAGGGCTTCATCAGTTTGCCGCCGTTGGCCACGGCCGACAGGGCGGTGATCATTTGAATCGGCGTAATTTTAAAGGTCTGGCCGATGGAGTCGGTCGCCACCTGTACCGGGCCGAGGTTCTCCTCGGTATGATACAGCGAGGTGGTAATGGGCGCTTCACTGAGCATGTCAATCCCGGTTTTCTCGGTAAAGCCAAACCCCGAATAATACTTAAAGAACAGTTTGGAACCGATGCGTTCGCCTAACTGGACAAACGCCGGGTTGCAGGAGTGGGAAATGCATAGCGGGAACGCCTGCGTACCGTGTCCGGAGGTGACATGACAGTTGATACGCGTTCCATACACCATTTGGTAACCGGGGCAGTTAAAGGAAGACGTCTCGCTGACCAGGCCCTCCTCCAGGCCCATGGATGAGGTGAACACCTTGAACACGGATCCCGGCTCATAATAATCGGAGATAGGCTTGTTGATCCACTGCTGTTCCCGCGCGTCCTTAATGGCTTTGGATTTTTCATCCCCGGACATTTTGGCAATCGTCGCCGCCATGGTTGGATCTTTGATTTCAAACGGTTCGTTGGGATCAAAGTCGCCCTTGGTCGCCATGGCCAGTATCCCGCCGGTCTTCACGCTTTGCACAATGCAGATGCCGCGGTTTTTGGCGCCGGTTTCCTTCACGGCCTGTTCCAGATATTTTTCTGCGTAGGCCTGCACCGTCTGGTCCACGGTCAGAACGATGCTGTTGCCGTCCTGCGCGTCCACGGTTTTTTCAAAGCTCAGTCCGGAGGGCAGTTCGTCTCCTACCCCGTCCTTAGCGGTTACGATCCGGCCGGCCGTGCCCGCCAGTTCGTTTTCGTACGCCGCCTCCAGGCCATACAGCCCGTAATTGTCGGTGCCGGTAAAGCCCAGCACCGGTGCCAGCATCGTCCCCTGTGGATACCGCCTTTTATAGTCCTGAATAATCCGCAGCACGCTGACCAGATTGTTTTTCTGTATCCATTCGGACAACTTCGTGGCCAGCGGCAGTTCTATTTTGGATTTCACCACTTCATATTCCGACGTGGTCTTTCCCGTCTTTTTATAAAGGTCTTCCCGTTTCACATCCAACATCTCGGACAGATCGTCCGCGATCAAATTTCGCGTATCCTCATCCTCGATGTATTTCGGCGACATAATCACCGTGTAGACGCCGTAGGAAACCGCCAATTCACCCATGTTGCAATCGTAGATGGTTCCCCGCTTGGGTGAAATGACGCTGTCGCTCATCTGCTGCGACACAGCCCGTTTTTGCCAATCCTCGGTTTCAACAACCTGCAATATTACCAGCCGGCCGATAATCGCCGTGCACATCAGCGCTAGTGCGGCAAGAATCGCGATGGACCGGCGGCGCATCTGTTTCGTGGGCGTTTTCGTTGTCATATCCGGTTTCAATTGTGCCATAGCCCCTGTTCAGCCCTTTCCATATGGTTAACTGGTCCGGCCCGGCCGCCGCAAGCCGGACTCTGCGCTGTGAAACAGCGCGAAAAATGTCTCCCCGAAACAAAAACGAGAGTTAAGATATTCCCATCCCAACTCCCGCGATTGTCTCAAGCCGCATAAAATATGTATTCACGTATTAAAACAGGTATGCAAAAAAATCCGAAATCGCGCCGCCGATTTTCTGGAACACATTGGGTTCCTCCGTCTCGTTAACCTCGACTTTATCGCCATTCTCCACGGTTATATACTGAATTTGATGGGGATCAATTTTTTGCATCCCCAGTTCGTTCACCGCATAATCCTCCACCGCCTGGGCCGACGTTTTGCTGGCCAGTTCGGTTTTCAGGCGTTCGTGCTCTTCCTTGAGGGTTTGCAGCTCTTCCTGCTTTTGATTGATTACGCTGTTCATTTCGTTGAGTTGGGCACGGCTGGTCAGGGTAATCCCCACCACACCGATTACGACAGCCGAGATTGCGGCGGCAACCACCACGTTGAGAATTTTTTGAATTTTAGCGCGGCGCTTTTGCGCCTTCAACTGTTTTTTGTTTGGTTTCAATTCCACGATCTTCGCCTGTTTCGGCTCAAACAGGGACAATTCATACGCTTCCGTCCCAAATTGATTGGCCGTCATAAAGCTCGGCCCCTTTCTATAATAAACTATTTCAGTAAACTTCTTTTTTAGAGGGCGTCCTTACCGTTTTATTTCGAACGGGGGTAACGGGTGTGCAGCTTTTCCACACATCGCAGCTTGGCGCTGCGGCTGCGTTTATTCTGTGCGATCTCCTCCGGAGTCGCCTGCACCGGCTTTCCCGCCAGCCGGGCAGCCGGCGTCCGCCCACACAGGCAAACCGGGCAATCCGGCGGGCATATACAGCCCCGTCGCCATTCGTTAAATCGTTGTTTGACAAGGCGGTCTTCCAGGGAATGAAAGGTGATAACCGCCAGTCGGCCGCCCTCTTTCAAGCAGTCGAACGCGGTATCCAAAGCGCTGTCCAAACAATCCAGCTCTCCATTAACCGCGATACGCAGCGCCTGGAACACGCGGCGGGCCGGATGCCCGTCCCGCCTGGCAGCGGCCGGAACCGCCTCTTTAATGATATCGGCCAGACGCCCCGTCGTCAAGATGGGCTGCTGCGCCCTTTCCCGGACGATCGCCCGGGCAATGGGGCGGGAAAATTTCTCTTCCCCAAACCGATAAAACAAATCCGCCAATTCGGTATCAGACAGCGAACCAATCAAATCCGCCGCACTGGTGCCCTCCTGGCTCATACGCATATCCAGCGGCGCGTCCGCGTGGTAGGAAAAGCCCCGCAGCGGCGTGTCCAACTGATGGGAGGAAACCCCGATATCCAGCAGAATGCCGTCCACGGCGGTAATCCCCTTTGCCGCCAGTGCCTTATCCATTTCCGTAAAGTTGCAGTGCAGCACCTCAGCCCGCAGCCCCGCCAGCCTCTGCGACGCTTCCTTTACCGCGTCCGGATCCCGGTCCAGCGCGATCAGCCGGCCGGTTGTCAGGCGAGACGCCACAGCAAACGCGTGTCCCCCGCCGCCGGCCGTACCATCTACATAAAGGCCGTCGGGCCGCACCTGCAACGCCTCGAGAACCGGCTCCATCAATACGGGGAGATGATAGGTATGTTCCATACTCACCCCGCTCACGCCTTGGGTGCAAAGCTTAATTTCATAAACTGTTCTTTAACGGCCTCGGGAGTCATCAGGGCGTTGGCCTGCTCATACAGATCCGGGTTCCAGATTTCCGCCCGGTCGCCCGCCCCCACCACCAGCGCGGCCTTTTCCAGCGCCGCGAAAGCAAGCAGGTGCTTGGGAAGCAGAATGCGTCCCTGTGAATCAACCTGTACGTCTGCCGCATTGGAGGATAAATACCGCTGCATGGCGAACGCCTCGCCGGCCGGCAGGGTTTCCACCGACTCCAGCAACTGGTTCCACCGTTCCTCGGAGTATAAGTTGATGCACTGGTCAAACGCCACAGCCGCGATAAACTTTTCCCCCAGCTTTTCACGCAACTTGGAAGGAACAAAAATACGCCCTTTAGCGTCAATGTTGTGTTCATAGCGGCCACGCAGCATCACCCAGCACCTCCGATCCTGTCAATTCTCCCCGGCTTTTAAACCGGATGGTGGAAAACTCGGTGGAAACGGTGGAAAACTCACCACTTCGCACCACTTTCATGGTTTTTAGCACCACGATCCACCACCTGAACCTCATTATAAAGGGTCGCCGTCAAAATTGCAAGGGGGGGAATCTGGGAATAAATGACATTCCAGAGGACATAAATTCCTGTTTTACCTTTCTATATATAAAGAGTCATCAAGATTCTCTCTATTCCGCCCTTTTTCAGCCCCCTTGGGGAACCGGGTACGGAAAGCGGCATCACCTCCTGTAAATTGTGCCACGTCAGGAATCTTTTTCTTATTAATATACTATATATGGTATCCGCACAAAAAGCAAGACCCCGGTGCCAAAAAGGATTCCCTCTGCTTCCCCCCATTTCGACCGGTTTCCGGTTTTTCCCCCGTCGTCAGCGGCTTTCCGGCAAACCGCCAATTGTAAACTTTTTATGAACAAAAGACCATTCCCCGCGTATTTCGGTCTACCCTCCCTATAAACTTCTCCTGCGTCCTCTATTGGTTACAATATACAGTGAATTGTTGTCTTTCCATCCCCCATATAAGCGTCATCACCAAGTTTTCGAAACTTTGTTCGATTGGGACTTGATTTTTAGAAAAAATCTCTGTATAATCAAATTGAACGTATGTTCTACACTCCATTACAAACAAGGAGGTCCTCTATATGATCCTCTCCCTATTAAGCGCCCTGTTTCTGGGGGGCGTGGCGCTCAGCATGCTGTTAAAAGCGCACCAGGCCAAAACCTGCCGGGTGGCCTTGCTGCCCCTGGGAGCCGCTGTTATGGACATGCTGACTGCCGGGTACCTGACGCCGTCCGCATTCCCCTTTCTTACCGTTTTGCTGGTGGCACTGAGACTGACGGTGGCCGGCTGCTGCCTGATCCTTCTGCGGCGGGATGTCGAGAAAGCCAAGCAGGCCGCGCGGCGCGAAAAGCTGGCACGGCGATTGGCGGCGCGCACCCTGCAGCCAATGCCTCCCACTTCGGCTTTGCCGCCGCGGCCATCTATCGTCGCCTGAAATAGCGGACAACTTGCATTCCTTTCCATAAATGGGTACAATAGTACTAAAACGGCGGTGGGAGCCGTTTAGTAGGGGGAGGAAGCGGCTCATGCTCGTGAGCTTTCTGACCGTGGCGCAGCAGGTGGCGGTTTTGTTCCTGTTGATCGGCACGGGGCTTATATGCGGCAAAACCGGTATTCTGCGCTCCGGCGCCGTCAAATGCTGTTCCGATCTGGTTATGATTATTGTGACGCCCAGCATCATCATCCAGTCATTCCTGCGGCCTTTTGATCCGTCGATGCTGAAAGGGCTTGGCTTGTCCTGCCTGATCGCGCTTCTGGTGCATGTGGGAACCATCCTGATCGCCCATCTTGCCCTGCACGATCCCAACGCCCGGCGGCAACGGGTTTTGCGGGTCGGCACGGTGTTTTCCAACTGTGGGTTCATGTCCCTGCCGCTGCAAGACGCCTTATTGGGAGAAACCGGCGTTTTTTACGGCGCGGCCTATGTGGCGGTTTTCAATCTGCTGTTGTGGAGTTATGGACTGATTGAGATGAGCGGTGAGCGCAAATACCTGTCTCCCCGGAAAATGATTCTGAATCCAGGGGTTCTGGCCATTTCCATAGGACTCGTTCTGTTTTTGGGATCGGTCTCCCTGCCGGAGATATTGTCCGCGCCGCTCGGTCATCTGGCCGCCCTGAATACGCCGCTGCCCATGCTGATTATTGGCTTCTATCTCGGCCAGACCAATCTGCGGGCCGCCCTGCGGGACATGCGCAGCTACGCCGCCATCGCTATCCGGCTGCTGGTGGTGCCTCTGCTGACGCTCGGGCTTTTGCTTTTGTGCGGTATACGGGACACGCTCCTGGTCTCCAGTGTTATTTCCGCCAGCGCACCGGTGGCCGCCGCCACCACCATGTTCGCGGCAAAATTTGATTGCGACACCGACCTGTCGGTCAATATGGTTTCCCTGTCCACGTTATTCTCCATCATCACCATGCCCCTGATCGTCGGGCTGACACAGGTGATTGCCTGACCTTATCCTTTTCAGATTCTGTCACGAATAACGTATGC
>URYP01000019.1 GCA_900552115.1 uncultured Oscillospiraceae bacterium
CGGACGCGCTGTTTTTATCCGCCCGGTTCTGCGGATTATCACCGTCATATTGTCCACCTTTTCCGAATATAGTGAAGTAACAACAGCGGAAAAAGGAGGACTATATCCGTGAACCTTCCCAAAGGCCTCACCGATGCCCAAGCAGAAGAATCCCGCCGTCTGCATGGCTCCAATCAATTGACCCGCGCCAAGCAAAACGGCTTTTTCCGACAATTCCTAAGTTCCTTCGGCGATCCCATTATCAAAATCCTTTTGGCGGCGCTGGCCATCAACATTCTGTTCCTGTTCCACCGTTTCGACTGGTACGAATCGGCCGGCATAGCCGTGGCCATTTTTCTGGCTACCTTTGTGTCCACCCTGTCCGAATACGGCAGCGAATCGGCCTTCTGCAAGCTGCAGGAAGATGCGGCGCGTATCTCCTGCCGAGTACGGCGGAACGGAATGGTCGTTTCCCTGCCCATTGCCGAAATTGTTACCGGAGACATCGTGCTGCTCCAATCGGGAGAGCGCATCCCGGCCGATGGCATTCTCATCGATGGGAAGTTGTCCATCGACCAATCGGCGCTCAACGGGGAAAGCCGCGAGGCTGTCAAAGCACCGGCCTCTGAATCGACCGACGCTTCCGATCTGCTGGCGCCCAATCGCCTCTTTAACGGCAGCGTAGTATGCAGCGGTGAAGGGGTGATGGAGGTACGCAGCGTCGGCGACCGGACATTCTACGGCGGATTAGCACAAGAAGTACAGGAGGAAGTAAGGGAAAGCCCGTTGAAAGTCCGGCTGGCCGGACTGGCGCGCACTCTCAGCCGTTTGGGATATATGGCGGCGATTCTGGTGGCGATTGCCGACCTGTTTCATTCCTTTATTCTGGATAATGCCTTTGAATGGACTCGCATCGCCGCCTCTTTCTCAGACTTTCCCTCCGTCATGGGGCATTTCATGCATGCGATTACCCTGGCCATCACCGTGGTAGTGGTAGCCGTCCCCGAGGGGCTTCCCATGATGATCACCGTGGTGCTATCCTCCAATATGCGCCGTATGCTCAAGGATCACGTGCTGGTACGCAAACTGGTGGGCATTGAAACCTCCGGCAGTCTCAATATTTTATTTACCGATAAAACCGGTACTCTAACCAAAGGAAAGCTGCAGGTGAGCCGTCTGGTTACCGGGGACGGTGAGGAATACAGCCGTCCCACCGCTATCCGGCGGCAAAAAGGCTTGTGGCCGTATCTCCAGTTATCCTGCATCCTGAATTCGGAAAGCCTCATGTCCGGGCGCAACGCGATTGGCGGCAATGCGACCGACCGCGCCCTGCTGGAATTTGCGGGGCAGGCACCCTGGAAAGAAACGGAGTACACCCTGTCCCAACACGTGGCGTTTGACAGCAACCGCAAATACTCGGCGGTTCATATTGAAGGGCCGCGTTCTACCACTCTGGTTAAGGGCGCTCCCGAAAAACTGCTGGACGCCTGCACGCAGTATCTCGATGCCGACGGCAACCGCCACCCCCTGTCCCCCGCTCTCCTGCGCCACAAGTGGGACCAGATGACCGCCCACGCCATGCGGGTACTGGCCCTGGCTTTATCCGACAAGCCCGTATCCGACAACGGCCAGTTTTCCGGTCTGACCCTGATCGGCCTGATCGGTATCCGGGACGAAATCCGGCCGGAGACGCCGGCCGCCATCCGCCAAGTGCAGGAGGCAGGCGTGCAGGTGGTCATGATTACCGGAGACAACCGCGATACAGCGGCGGCTATCGCCAAAGAAGCGGGGCTGCTGAAGCAAAACGAAGATGTTGTTATGACCGGTAGTGAGCTGTCCGCCCTGTCGGACAGCGATATCAAAAAAATCATGCCTCACCTGAAGGTCGTGGCCCGCGCCATGCCCGGGGATAAAAGCCGGCTGGTCCGCCTGGCGCAAGAGATGGAACTGGTTGCCGGTATGACCGGAGACGGCATTAACGACGCGCCCGCGCTCAAAAAAGCCGACGTAGGCTTTGCCATGGGAAGCGGTACCGAGGTCGCTAAGGAGGCGGGCGACATTGTCATTCTCAACGACAATTTCCAATCCATAGCCAAGGCGATTCTCTATGGACGCACCATCTTCAAAAGCATACGCAAGTTTGTTATTTTCCAGCTGACCATGAATCTCTGTGCGGTTGGGATTTCGGTGATAGGGCCGTTTATCGGCATTGATACACCGGTCACGGTTATGCAGATGCTCTGGATCAATATCATTATGGATACACTGGCCGGCCTGGCCTTCGCCGGGGAGCCGCCCCTGCCGGAATACATGAAAGAACCGCCCAAACGACGGGATGAACCGGTGCTGAACCGGTATATGCTGCATCAGATTCTGTGTATGGGCATTTATACCGTGCTGCTTTGCGTAGTGTTTTTAAAACTTCCTGTCTTTAAGCTGCTGTTCCGGTATGATACGGCTCCCATTTACCTGATGACAGCCTTTTTTGCTCTGTTTATCTTTACCGGAATTTTCAACAGCTTTAATGCTCGTACACACCGCATTAACCTGTTTTCCCATTTATCGCATAATCCCTCTTTCATTGTCATCATGTCCGCTGTGGCGGTTATTCAGTTGTTGATGATCTATTACGGGGGCAGCTTGTTCCGCACAGCCGGGCTCAGCTTCCACGAACTGAAGGCCGTGCTATTGATTGCGTTTACCGTAATTCCAGTTGACTGCATCCGTAAATTGCTGCTGAGAATGAACGGCCGCACCGGACATCTTTAAATGTAAAAACGAATGGCTCCGGCACGCTTCGTGCCGGAGCCATTGCGCCTATAAATTACGCAAGCATACTTTCAATATCTGTATCCACCCAGTCATCCCCGCTAAAATCGCCCGGCCGGATATTTAAATCAAACTTTCTGGTGCAAGCCTGAAGAATAATCAGGGCATCGGCTGCCGTGACATCACCGTCGCCGTTCAAATCCGCCAGCGTCTGCTGCGCCTGAGTGAGCGTTACTTTTTTAGTCGACGCCTGCAAAACAATCAGTGCGTCCGCAGCCGTTGTTTCGCCATCGCCGGACACATCGCATTCCAGCGTGGTGCGCATATCCATACCATTCATATAGGCCACCGCGCAGACCGTCGTCTGGTTTTGCTGGCCCCACATTACCTGGGCCAGCACCGGCCCGTATTCGTTATCATAGCACAGCAGGGTGACTTGTGTCATCCCATCCATGGTCTCTGAATTCACAATATCGCTATTTTCACCGGTAACCGTACGCTTGGATCCGTCTTTTTCCACGATTTGCAATTTCCAGCTTTGATAATTGCCCATTGTAGGAACGGCTTCCATATGAATAGACTCCACGGGATTCTCCCGGAATTCCAATTCAACAGTCGTTTTACGGCTGAGATAATTAATTGACACAACGCTGCTTTCCACATCCGGCATAAAATCAATCATATACTCCTGGTAGTAGACGTCCATGTCCCCATTTTCGTCCTCCTGGCAAATCCACGTATCCGTATGTTCATCCGCAAATGTGAACGTCAGTTCCAACCCAGTTAAATTGAAAAAATTAGAACCGTCCTGATAAAATGTCTGGTCTGGCGCTTTGGATACGGCAACCGACACCGGCATGGGCGTGGTCGTATCATCATAAGGGTCATGCAGTACGTTATCGACGCAATAAAGGAGGTAGTTTTCGTCGGCATAAGTTTCCGCCGCCGAACCCGCGCTGCAGAATACAATACGAGACACGTCCAGCGCGCCGTCCTCAATAGTGGTTACGGAGGCGGGAACGGTAACGCTGTCGACCTCCCAAAAATCTTCGAACAGGGTAGATGCCAGCGTCGTAACCGTATTATTTTCAATTTTTTCCGGGATGACAACATCCTCATCCACACCGATATAGGACTCCAGAACGACCTGGCCGCCTTTAACCGTATAGAGAAAATCGACGTCCGTTTCCGCCGCGCCCATCACGGCAAAGGCCATGGTACCCAGCAACAGGGCCAGAGATGTTAATACAGAAATACACTTTTTCACTGTTTTTCCTTCTTTCCTCTTTTTTCTATTTTATAATACATCTTTGCCTCATGAAATACAAGTGTATATTCTAAACAAAGCCCCTTTTTCGCTTACAATTCAGAATAAAAATATTTAAATAGGCCCTTGACAAATAAAGGAATGTGTTTTAATATATGAACATACAATCATATGAAAGGTTGTGCACAACATGTCCGCCGATATTGAACGATGTGATTTTCTTTTTGTACACGAAGAATTGGTCGGCCGGCTGCTTCGTTCCCTCCCACCTGACGAGCAGTTGTACGGCCTAAGTGAACTATTTAAGGTGTTCGGTGATTCCACCCGTATTAAAATCCTGTATGCGCTTCTGGACGCAGAACTGTGTGTCTGCGATATCGCCCGCCTGCTGAGTATTACCCCCACAGCAGCGTCCCACCAGCTCAGGGAGCTGAAAAACAGTCTGCTGGTCAAATCCCGCCGGGAAGGCAAAGTCGTATTTTATTCGCTGTGTGACGACCATGTGCGGGGTATCCTGCACATGGGAATGGAACACATAAAAGAGTAAAAGATATAGCGTATGAAGGGAGCCGATTGAAATGAAAAAGCAATTTGTACTGGAGAATCTGGACTGTGCACACTGTGCTCAGAAGATTGAGGATGCCGTTCGCAAATTACCCGAGGTGGACGATGTACAGGTCAACTTTTTGAAACAGACGCTGACCCTGACCGCCGCGGATGAAGATTTTGACCGTACGGTCAAGTTGGTTGCCAAGACTTGCCGCCGCGTGGAACCCGACTGCCGCATGAAAGTATAGAGTCCACAAAATAGAGTGAGGTGATGATGTGATGACATCCAAACAAAAAACCATGCTGATACGCATAGCCATCAGCGTTATACTGCTGGCTGCGGCTATGCTGGCCCCGCTGACAGGCCCCTACCGGCTGCTGGCCTTCCTGGTCCCCTACCTGGCGGTGGGCGGGGATGTCCTGTGGAAAGCCGTGCGCCACATTTTTCACGGCAAGGTGTTTGATGAAAACTTTCTCATGGCTTTGGCCACGATCGGCGCGTTTTGCACCGACGATTACCCGGAAGGCGTCGTCGTTATGCTGTTTTATCAGGTGGGGGAATGGTTTCAGAGCTATGCGGTGGGGCGTTCCCGCCAGTCCATCGCCTCACTGATGGATATCCGGCCCGATTACGCGTTTGTGGAACGAGAGGGGCAAATCTTGCAGGTATCGCCGGAGGATGTGGACATTGGCGACGTCATCGTTATTAAAGCCGGGGAAAAGATTCCTCTGGATGGCGTTATCCTGGAGGGCCGCTCCGCACTGGACACCGCTGCCCTGACCGGGGAATCCCTCCCCCGCGAGGTGGCGCCTGGCGATGACGTTATCAGCGGGTGCGTCAACCAGAGCGGACGATTGCGGGTTCAGGTTACCAAGCGGTTTGGGGACTCCACCGTATCAAAAATTCTCGATCTCGTTGAAAACTCCAGCAGCAAAAAAGCGCCGGCGGAAAATTTCATTACCAAATTTGCCCGGTACTATACGCCCTGTGTGGTTTTGGCTGCGGTACTGCTGGCCGTGCTGCCGCCTTTGCTGGGCGGCGGGGTCTGGAGCGAGTGGATTCACCGCGCCCTGATCTTCCTGGTCATTTCTTGCCCCTGTGCGCTGGTTATTTCCGTACCGCTCAGCTTTTTCGGCGGCATTGGCGGCGCGTCCCGCTGCGGTATCCTGGTTAAAGGCGGTAATTATCTGGAAGCACTGGCGGACACCGATGTGGTGGTCTTTGACAAAACCGGCACGCTGACGCAGGGCGTCTTTAATGTAACAGCGATACATCCGGACTCCATTTCCCAGTCCCGTCTGCTGGAATTGGCGGTCCTGGCCGAAAGCTTTTCTGGTCATCCCATCTCGCGCTCCCTGAGGGAGTCTTATAGCCAGGATGTGGACAGCAGCCGCGTCACTTCTGTTGAAGAACTGGCCGGACGCGGCGTGCGCGCCGTGATCGACGGGCAGGATGTCTGCGTGGGAAACGACAAACTGATGGAGGAAATCGGCATCGCCTGGCATCCCTGCCATCGCCTGGGGACGACAGTACACGTCGGCGTAGACGGTGAATACGCGGGTCACATTGTGATATCCGATGAGGTTAAACCGGATGCAAAAGACGCCATACAGGCGCTCAAGTGGGCCGGCGTTCGCAAAACCGTTATGCTCACCGGCGATGCCGCAGCCGTCGGCGAAAGCGTCGCGCACGATTTGGGGCTGGATGAGGTTTACGCCGAACTGCTTCCCGGCGATAAGGTAACGCAGGTGGAACGCCTGTTGACAGAATCCTCCGCAAAAGGTAAACTATCCTTCGTAGGAGACGGAATGAACGACGCGCCCGTGTTGTCCCGCGCCGACGTCGGCATCGCTATGGGCGGCATGGGATCAGACGCCGCTATTGAAGCGGCCGATATTGTGCTTATGGACGACAAGCCCTCCAAAATTGCCGTGGCCATCCGCATTGCCCGCAGAACGCGGCGGATTGTGCGCCAAAACATTATTTTTGCACTGGCGGTCAAGGCGCTGATCCTTCTGCTGGGCGCCTTGGGACGGGCCAACATGTGGGAGGCTGTGTTTGCCGACGTAGGGGTTTCCGTCATCGCCATATTAAACGCTATGCGGGCTTTGAGGACGACTCCCAAAGCCTGATCGGGGAAAGAGGACCTTATATGCTGCAACTGGAACATGTCGCCTGGGAGCTTCCGAGCGGCGACGGAATCATCAAGGACGTAAGCCTGACCGCTGAAAACGGCAAACTGGTGGTGGTAACCGGCCCCAACGGCGGTGGCAAGACATCGCTGGCCAAGCTGATTGCCGGCATCGAGCAGCCGTCTGCCGGCAGTATCCGGCTGGACGGTGAGGACATTACTTCACTCGGTATTACCGAACGGGCGCAGAAAGGTATTGCCTATGCCTTTCAGCAGCCTGTGCGCTTTAAAGGCCTGGCTGTACGGGATCTTCTCGAGTTGGCGGCTGGCAAACCACTGGAGGAAGCGGCACTTTGCGACCTGCTCAGCCGCGTAGGGCTGTGCGCGGAGGAATACGTGGATCGTGAGCTGAGCGCCGCTTTGTCCGGCGGCGAGATGAAACGTATTGAAATCGCCTCGGTGCTGGCTCGCCGTGCGCGGGTGATCATTTTTGACGAGCCGGAAGCGGGCATTGACCTGTGGAGCTTCTCCCGGCTGGTGAGTACGTTTGAAGAACTGCGCCGGCAGTCACAGGGAACCCTGCTCGTCATCTCGCACCAGGAGCGGATTTTATCCATCGCGGACGACATTGTGGTTATCGCCGAAGGACGGGTGCGGGCGGCCGGCCCCCGCGAGGATATCCTGCCCGGCCTGCTGGCCGACGAACACGCGGTCCGCTGCCCGCGGGGAAAGGAGGCGCTCCGCTTTGAATAAGATTACGGAAGAACTGCTGCGACTTGTATCGGATTTCAAGGGGTCGTTCAAGGGAGCCTTTAATATCCGCGAAGACGGCGAGTGCGCCGGCCGGCAATCGACCGACCATATCCATATCGAATCCAAGACCGACGGGCCGGGGCTGGTAATCCATGTAGATCCCGGCACCAGCGGTGAAACCGTTTACATCCCCGCCTGTGTGACACACGGCAATATCGATGATCTGGTATATAACGACTTTTATATCGGCGAAGGTGCGGACGTACTGATTGTTGCCGGATGCGGCGTTCATACAGATACGGAAGAAGAAGCCCGGCACAACGGCATCCACCGCTTTTTCCTCGAAAAGGGCGCGCATGTGCGGTATGAAGAAAAGCACATAGCCACCGGCGGCGGGCAGGGCGCCAAACGGATCGATCCGGTCACCTCGGTTACCCTGGCGGAGGACGCCACGCTGGAAATGGATACGGTACAGCTGGGCGGTGTAGACAGTACGCTGCGCCGTACCAATGCGCTGCTGGCAGCCCGCTCCCGGCTGGTGGTGCGGGAACGCCTCCTGACAGATGGGGAGGAAACCGCGAAAAGTGATTTTGATGTGCTGCTGGAGGGCGAGGACTCCGCCGTGGACCTGATTTCCCGCTCGGTGGCCAAAGGTCGCTCGCACCAGACGTTCCATTCCTGTATTCGGGGACGAACCCGCTGTACCGGCCATTCCGAATGCGACGCGATCCTGGCCGACCAAGGCACAGTAACGGCAACACCGGCGCTGGAAGCCTCCCACGTCGATGCGTCGCTGATTCATGAGGCGGCCATCGGCAAAATTGCGGGCGAGCAGCTGTTAAAACTACAGACACTGGGGCTGACGGAGGATGAAGCCGAAGCCAAAATTATTGAAGGCTTTTTAAAATAAACATACAAAGGGACGGTTAAAACGGCGTCACCATCTTTATAAAAAGGCACTGCGGAATTTTCCGCAGTGCCTTTTTGTACA
This sequence comes from uncultured Oscillospiraceae bacterium, assembly GCA_900552115.1. GTDB lineage: Bacteria > Bacillota > Clostridia > Oscillospirales > Acutalibacteraceae > UMGS1474. The sequence goes on from URYP01000019.1 coordinate 8,441, forward strand.
ATAACCGTTCCCTTATGGATGCGGCCTTTTATCTATGCAATTTTCCCGTTCCATCACATACTCTACGATCAGCCCCGCGACATCGACACCGGTACAGGCCGTGATCTCCCCCATGAACGCATTGGAGTTGACCTCGCAGACAAGGGGATTTCCCGCTTTATCCCACAACAGGTCGACTCCTCCAAACGCCAGCCCCAGGGCCCGGCAGCAGCGCAAAGCCAGCTCTTCCTGTGCAGCGGTAAGGCCGTGGGGCGTTCCCGTACCTCCCATGCCGATATTGGAGCGGAAATCTCCCACCGACCGGCGGTGCATGGCCGCGACGGCCTTGTCCCCCACCACGTACACACGGATATCCTCCCCGGACGCGTGGGACAAAAACTCCTGAACCAGGAAAGGCCGGGAGTCCATCCCCATACAGAGGCGCCGCAGCTCCGCCGGCGTTTGGGCCAGATACACCTGGCCGCCCAAAGAGCCATAACATTCTTTAACAACCAGGGGAAAGCCGAGCGTTTCCGCCGCCTTCTGTAAAAAGTCCTCGATCGGCGCGGAGATTTCCCGGTAGGTCATGGGCGCCAGCAGGGTGCGGGGCATAGGGATACCCGATCGGGCCAGCGCCAGATGGGTGGCGCTTTTGTCGTCGCAGACGGCGACGGCATCGATGGGATTGTACAAGCGTACACCGCAGGCGGAAAGAGCCTGTCCCAATCGGATGTCCTTGTCCCAGAACAGGGCAAAGTCCTCCTGGGAAAGCCCCTCCACCGCTATGCCCGCCGACCCGATATCCACCGTTAAGGCCGTATTGGGCCGCGGCGTGAGGAGGATGCCTCGCTCTGCCGCGGCGGCGGTCAGCCGCCGCACCGGATCCGGCGGCTGCACTGGATTCCAAAAGCCGTTATAGACAATATAGCCTGCCATCTTGTTCCCCCCGGTCAGGTAAAGCTGTGTTCCACCGTGATTACGGTGAACAGCTGCGGATTGACCACCTGGATGCGGCGTTCGATTTCCGCCGTTACCTCGGGCATATCGCTCATTTTACAGTCAAACGGCACCACCAGGTCAAAAATCAGATTGGTATGCGTCTCCCCGAACACCACCCGGAAGTCATGCAGGGTAAAGGCCTCGTTGACATCCCTCACCACGGCTTCCGCAAGCGCTTTCAAATTGACGACCTCTTCATTTTCCGTATCCACCGGATCCATATGGATGCAGGCAATCGCACCAAACTGCTTTTGAATATCCTTTTCTACCCGGTCGATCAGGTCATGGCTTTGCAGGATATCATTCTGGCAGGGAACCTCCGCGTGCAGGGATATGATGCAGCGGCCGGGGCCGTAATTATGGATCATCAAATCATGAATGCCCACAATCCCGTCATACGACAAGACCATAGCTTTGATTTTTTCCACCAACGCCGGGTCGGGAGCCTGCCCCAGCAGGGGGGATATCGTTTCCCGCACCACGGTAAAACCCGACCACATGACGAACAGCGCCATGGCGGTTCCCACATAGCCGTCGATATGCCAGCCGGACAACCGCTCAGCGACCGTGCTGATAAGAACCACGATGGTTCCCGCCACGTCGTTGCGGCTGTCGGTGGCAGCGGCCTTGAGAGTGGCGGAATCGATCCGCCGGCCGATATTCCGGTAAAACAGGGCCATCCACAGTTTGACACCGATTGACGCCGCCAGAATAACCAGCGAGATTACATGGAATTCCACCGATGAAGGATTCCTGATCTTTTCTATGGAGCTGGTGAGCAGTTCAAAGCCGGCGAGAATAATCAGCACCGCCACCATCAGGGCGGAAATATACTCGATCCGGCCATGCCCAAAGGGATGCTCCTCATCCGGAGGCGCAGCCGACAGCTTGACGCCCACCAGCGTGACAATAGACGAGCCCGCATCGGACAAGTTGTTGAACGCGTCACCCATAATCGCCAGGCTGCCCGACAGCAGACCAACCAGCAGCTTGCCCAAAAACAGCATTAAGTTGGCGGCCAGGCCGGCACAACCGGCCAGCCGGCCATACGCATACCGTACCGTGGGATCCTCCGTCTTGTCCGCCTGCCGCACAAAACGGCGAATCAGCCAGGCTGTCACCCTTCTTCTCTCCTTTCCCACTGTTCCAGCATATACAGGGCCACCCCGTCTTCGTCGTTGCGGCCAATAATAACGTCCGCCTCAGCACGCGCGGTTGCTACTCCGTTGCCCACCACACACGCTGTATCCGCAATTCTCAGCATAGGCAGGTCGTTGTCGTTGTCGCCGAACACCACCAAACGGCCAGCTCCCGTCATCCGCTGTGCCCGCCGTACGCCGTTGTCCTTACCCGCGCGCCGGTCGAACACCTCCAAATACCAGTTGTCTTCCATATAGTTGTCTTTATACAAGGTACTCGCCACCGTGGGTTCATCCCGCTCAAGCTCTTCCTGTATGGCGCGCAGACACTCCTGGCTGTCCTGCATGGAGAAATAAACCGCCTCGCGGCTTGTATCGTATGCCTTTTCCCGGCAAAACAAATCTGGGAAACGCCCGATCCGGGAGTCCAAGAACAGCGTTTCGCCCACCGACGTCAAGGTGGTGTAATGCGAAATTACCTGATGGCCCTCCACCCGGTAAAGGAATGGGTTTTTGCCATGCCGGGCGCATATCTCCAGCACATGAGCGACCACGCCGGGCGCCATGGCTGTCTGGTCCAAAATTCGGCGGCTTTCGTAATCATACAGCATTACGCCGTTCATCAGCACCATGGGAGCGGTAAAGCGTACATCGTGAAATGGCAGCATTTGCAGGCCGATCAGGCTGCGGGCCGTGCAGACGGAAAACAGGCAGCCCTCCTCCGCCAGCCGATTTAGAATCGTCCTGGTACGGGGGGAAATCGTTTGATCCGGCTGCAGCAGCGTGCCGTCCAGATCGGTCATATACAAGGTCTTCATGTGTCCTCAATGTATTTCAACACGCAGTCGAAATATTCCTTTCCATAATTATGAAACCGGTTTTGCCGGATCATCTCTCGAAATTTAGGCAGGGTCACCCACCGTGCCTCCGCCACTTCTTCCTGTTGCAGGCGTAGACTTTCCAGCGGCACATCTCGCCGCAGCAGCCACAAATCACAGAACGAATTGCGGCGTTTGAGGCGCTGCATATGGCGAAGCTCTCCCGGATGGGTACCAATTCCCAGCTCTTCCAGCAATTCGCGCCGGGCGGCGGTTTCCCCGTCCTCCCCGGCCAGGGCCGATCCCCCGGTCGCCGCCCACATATTGGGCATCAGGTGCAGGTGCGGCGCCCGGCGCTGGATTAACAGGCGGCCGTTAGAATCAACAACCCAGATATGCACAACGAGATGATACTGGCCAGGAAACAAACGCTCGCCCCGCAGCATGGTGCGGCCGGTAAAGCGGCCCTGCTCATTCAGTAAATCCCACTTTTCCATTTCAAACTCCTGTCGTGTCTAAAAATATCATAATTATATATGGTAATCTATTTTGGGGAAAAAGTCCAGTAAAACTTGACATTCTCCAGCCCTTGCCGCTACAATAAAGCAAAGGATGTGACGCGAGTGGCTGGTATACGACTGGATACTCTGGCGGCGCGGCAATGGGGCCTTTCGGCAACCGAAGCCGCGGCGCTGATTATGGAGGGGCGGGTCTGGATAAACCAGACGCCGGCCGATAAGCCCGGCACGCTGGTGCCGGAAGATACGGTGCTGACAAGGCGGGATAAAGCGCGCAAATACGCCAGCCGATCCGGATACAAGCTGGAAAAAGCGCTGCGCTGTTTTAATCTGGATGTGACGGGACAAACGGTCTGCGACATCGGCGCGAGCAACGGCGGATTTACCGACTGCCTGCTGCAAAACGGGGCGGCGCACGTGTTCGCTGTGGATGTGGCCTATGGGATACTGGCCTGGGAGCTGCGGCAGGACGACCGTGTAACCGTGATGGAACGCACCAACGCGCGTAACCTGGCGCAGGAACATCTGGGAGAACTATGCGATCTGGTGACCGTGGACGTGGCGTTTATATCCCTGACCAAAATCTATCCGGCAATTGACCGTATTCTAAAAGAGGACGGCCGCTGTATCTGCCTAATCAAGCCGCAGTTTGAGGCCAAGCCGTTTCAACTGGGCAAAAACGGAATAGTCAAAGATCCCGCCATCCTGCCGCCGCTGATCGCTTCGCTGGTCGAAGCCGCCGCGGGCAGTCGCCTGTTTATGCAGGACCTGACGGTATCCCCTATCCACGGCACCAACGGCAATGTGGAATATCTGCTGTATCTGAGCCGGGCGGAAGGACTGTCCCCGGAGCAGCGGGAAGAACGCATCCGGGAAGCCCTGTCTCTGTTTCCGGATGATGCGGCACAAATTTAAATTCAGGGAAAGGCGGTCGGGCATATGCCTATCCAGCTGATTCGTTTTGTGCTGGTGCCCTGCCTACTGGTGGCGGCGGGTATCTATCTTTACGTATATTTGAAACGGACAGCGGCTTTTTGGAAACTGAACGTACAACATAAAGCGGTTAAAATCCTGCTGGCGCTTGCCGCGGCAGGACTGGCGGCGTCGGCGATGAACATCTGGGCCATACCCGCTTTGGTTGTACTCTACCTGACGGTCTCCTGCCTGTGTATGGAACTTATCCAGGGACTGGTTAGGTTGTTTACCCAAAAGGTCCCGATGGTTTGGGACCACCTTTATCGCAGCGGCCTTGTCCCTGTTGCGGCCATGCTGCTGATCCTCGGTTTGGGATACGCCAACATGCACCACATTGTGGAAACGTCCTATACCATGACCTCGGATAAAATAGCGGGATCATACCGGGTGGCGCTGTTGGCGGACCTGCATTTCGGTACAAGTATGGATACGGTTAAACTACAGCAAGTCTGTGACCGAATCGATGCCCAGTCTCCCGATATTGTGATTTTGGACGGCGATATCGTCGATGAGCACACCACGCTTACCGGCATGCGGGATTGTATGCGAATTCTTGGTTCCATGGAAAGCGCTCACGGCGTATTCTATATTATGGGTAACCACGATAAATCCCGCTATACGGACAAGCCAAATTATACCACGGCCCAGCTTTTAGAGGCGATCGAATCGGGCGGAATCACGCTGTTGGCCGACCGCATACAGAACATCGGGCCGGACCTGGCCCTCATCGGCCGGGACGACGCGGCATATCCCCTGGAGGGTGACGTAAGAAAGACCAGCGCCGAGCTGCTGGAGCAGGCGGACAGCGACCGTTTTCTGCTGCTGCTCGACCACCAGCCGCTGGACGTAGAACAAAACAGCCGCCTGGGGTACGACCTACAATTATCCGGCCATACCCATGGCGGCCAGATTTGGCCAGTCGGCTTAATGAACCTGTTATCCGGTTTGAATTACGGGCACGATCAAATCGGTGATTTTGATGTGATTGTGTCCTCCGGGTTAGCCGGCTGGGGGTATCCGATTAAAACGCAGGGCAAAGCGGAATACGTCCTGGTCGATATTCAGGGAGCTTGATATGCATCCTCATAAAAAAGCGAGACAGCCGATATTCGGCTGTCCCGCTTTTTTATGGCTTTGGAATAATTGCCTGCCAATACGCCTCATAGGCCTGCTCGTTTTTATTGTCCCCGGGATGATAATACACTCGATTCTTGATGGCGTCGGGCAAGTACTGCTGCTCCACCCAATGATGGGGAAACGAATGAGGATAAAGATAATGCTGGCCCTTGTTCGGGTTATCCTCCCCGTCGTAATGCTTATTCTGGAGCTGGCGAGGAATGGGGCCGGTGCGGCCCGCCTGAACGTCCGCCATTGCCTCGTTGATGGCGTCGTGTGCCGTGTTGGATTTTGGTGCGCGGCAGACCAGGATTACCGCATCCGCCAAGGGCAGCCGCGCTTCGGGCAGGCCAACCTGCATAGCCGCATCCACCGCCGCTTTCACGATGGGAATAATCAGCGGATAGGCCAATCCCACATCTTCGGCGGCGCACACCATCAGCCGGCGGCAGGCGGAGGGCAGATCCCCCGCTTCCAGCAGGCGAGCCAGATAATGCAGCGCCGCGTTGACGTCGGAACCGCGCATAGATTTCTGATAAGCGGAAACGATATCGTAATGCTCGTCCCCTTCCCGGTCATAACGCATGGCGCTGCGCTGCGCCAGCTGGCGGGCGGTATCCTCGGTTACCCGCAGGGCTCCCGCACCGTCCGGCGGAGTGGCCATAACGCACAGCTCCACCGCGTTGATGGCCTTGCGCACATCCCCGCCGCAGGAGGCGGCAATGTAGGCAATCGTTTCATCCTCAGCCATCACCGGCACACCCTTTTCCTGTTCCAGAAAAGCAAAGGCGCGCCGGACGGCTTTTTCAATTTCCGCCGCGTCTACGGATTTGAATTCAAACACCGTCGCCCGGCTCAGAATGGCGCTGTATACATAAAAATACGGGTTCTCTGTTGTGGAGGCGATCAGCGTAATCCGTCCGTTTTCAATATGCTCAAGCAGGGTCTGCTGCTGCTTTTTGTTAAAATACTGGATCTCATCCAGATATAGCAGAATGCCGTTCATCCCGGCCAGCGTATCCAGTTCCTCCACAACCGCCTTGATGTCCGCCGTGGAGGCGTTTGTACCGTTCAGCTTGTGAAGCCGCATATCGGTACGTTTCGCAATAATGCGGGCCAGGGTGGTTTTGCCCACGCCCGACGGCCCGTAAAAAATCAGGTTGGGGATTTGTCCTGCCTCAATAATATTGCGCAGGGCCTGCCCTTGCGCCAGCAAATGCTGCTGCCCCACCATATCATCAAGTGTTTCCGGGCGCATCCGGTCGGCCAGCGGAGCCGCCATCCCCTCACCTCCTGTCAGAAAATCACGCGTTCGGGATAAGCTCCCGCCGAATACGGCTTAGACTAGTATACGGATAACGGATCAGTACAGCGGATAGCGGGCGCACAGGGCCGCCACGCCCTCCCGGATCGCCTCAGCCTTATTCTCAAAGTCGGTAATGGCGTCGCCGATAAATCCAGCGATTAAATCCATATCCGCTTCGGTAAGCCCGCGGCTGGTGACAGCCGGGGTGCCGATACGGATGCCGCTGGTGACGAACGGCGACAGCGGTTCGTTGGGTATGGTGTTTTTGTTGACGGTGATATACACCTCATCCAGCCGGTGCTCCAGCTCCTTGCCGGTGATGCCGCTTTCCCGCAGGTCCATTAGCATCAGGTGATTGTCGGTACCGCCGGAAACAAGCTTGAAGCCGCGGCTCATCAAACCGTCGGCCAGGGCCTTCGCGTTTTTGCAGATCTGTTGCTGATACGCTTTGAAATCCGGTTTCAGCGCTTCGCCGAAGCAAACCGCCTTGGAGGCGATTACATGCATGAGCGGGCCGCCCTGAGAGCCGGGGAAAATGGCTTTGTCGATGGCTTTGGCATATTCCTCTTTGCACAGGATCAGGCCGCCGCGCGGGCCGCGCAGCGTCTTATGAGTGGTGCTGGTCACCACATCGCAATACGGCACGGGATTCATATGGCATCCGGCAGCCACCAGTCCGGCGATATGCGCCATGTCCACCATCAGCAGCGCCCCGCAGGCGTCCGCGATTTCCCGCAGCTTGTCGAAGCGGATCTCCCGCGGATAGGCGCTGGCCCCCGCAACGATCAGCTTTGGCTTATGCTCCATGGCCAGCGCCATGACCTTCTCGTAATCTATGTATCCGGTTTCCTCATCCACGCCGTAGGGAACGAAATTATAGAGCTTGCCGGAGAAGTTTACCGGGGAGCCATGCGTCAGATGGCCGCCGTGCGCCAGATTCATACCCATAACGGTATCGCCGGGCTGAATTAGGGCAAAATACGCGGCCTGATTGGCCTGCGCGCCGGAATGCGCCTGTACGTTGGCGTGCTCGGCACCAAACAGCTGGCAGGCCCGCTCCCGCGCAATATTCTCTACTACATCCACTTCCTGGCAGCCGCCGTAATAGCGCTTGCCCGGATAGCCTTCGGCATATTTGTTGGTGAGCACACTGCCCATCGCCGCCATCACGGCCGGTGACACAATATTCTCCGAAGCGATCAGTTCGAGGTTGCGGCGCTGGCGGCCAAGCTCTTTCTCCATCGCTTCCCCCACCGCGGGGTCGGCGTTTTTGACAAATCCAATCGTATCCAACATATCGGCATACATGGGAATCCACTCCTTCGCTTTCTTTTCCGAATTTTCAGGTTATGCTCTATCTTACCATTATTTCAGCCGAATTGCAACAGTCCACGCGCTTTTCAGCGGTTCCCATGCGCGCCTTTTATCCTCAAAACGCATAGCCCGCGCCGGGCTGGATGAGGGCAGCGTATATTTTGGCAGGGCGGCCAACGGATCGGGATGCACCAGCCGCTCATAAAATCGGGCGGCGTTTGCGGAATTGAAAAATACCGCGCTTATCCGTGGATACTCCTGGCGCAGCCACAGAAAGTCATTGGCACGCGGTTGGGCAATCGCCGCGTCGGCGCTGCCGCCCGGACGCCGGCAGTCCCGCAGTACATCCCACAACAGAAGCCGGTGCTTTTCGATAAAATGACACTTGTCCCCATAATTCTCCTGAAATGGTTCCTCCCACAGGGAAAAAAGCAATTTCCAGAAGGCATTTTGAGGATGGCCATAATACTGGGCTTTCTGTAAAGAGCGTACCGACGGCATAGTGCCCAGTATTAAAACGGCCGCGTCCGGACGGCCGAGAGGCGCAAAGCTTTCCGGCATAAGGAATTCCTCCTTTTAGGGTTTGACAGACGAGGTTCGCCGTGTTACACTAAATTTGCCTATTTTTCGACAGAAAGGCAGGAACACGTCATGACCAAAAAACAACGCGCCCTGCGGGCTATAGAGGCCCTCAAGGCACAATATCCGGAAGGAATCTGCTCCCTGCGATATGAAAAACCGCTCGAGCTGCTGATCGCGACGCGTTTATCGGCACAGTGTACCGACGCGCGCGTCAACCTGGTAACGCCGGCCCTGTTCGAGCGCTTTCCAACGCTGGAGGCATTTGCCGACGCGGATCCGGAGGAAGTGGGCACCTATATCCGCTCCTGTGGACTATATAAAACCAAGGCGCGGGATATCGTCGCTATGACGCGTATGCTGCGGGATGACTATGACGGTGTCGTTCCCGACACGGTTGAGGAACTGATTAAGCTGCCCGGTGTGGGCCGCAAAACCGCCAACCTGGTCTGCGGCGATATTTACGGCAAGCCAGCGGTGGTGACCGATACCCATTGCATCCGTATTGCCGGACGGCTGGGACTGGTGGACACCAAAGATCCCTACAAGGTCGAAATGCAGCTGCGTAAACTGCTGCCGCCCGAAGAAAGCAACGCCTTCTGCCATCGGCTGGTACTGTTCGGGCGGGATATCTGCTCCGCTCGCTCCCCCCGCTGCGCGGGATGCCCTCTGAATGACGTCTGCCCTGGCGCGGTTAAGTAAAATCCTGACAAGAGCGATCCTGTCAGGCTGATGCATGGTTTACTGCGGAATCAGGCGCACATGCCGGTCGCGCTTTAAGCGCATCCGCACCAGGCGGTAAATCGGGCAGGCGATCAGGCTGAGCACGCCCCACAGCGCCGAATACAGCAGGCAGACCTGTCCTTTGATATTGAGCGGCATACGGCTGTAATCCCACACGTTCAGATTCCAGTTCAGGTTGACGAGGCAGCCGCAGGCAAATTCCAGCGCGGTCACCGCCGCGGCGCAGAGCGTGCACCGGAACAACGGCTTGCGGTCGGCAAACCGGTCGTGAATACCGCCGATTACCTGAAAGCAGAGTCCGCCCAGAACAAACATGCTCCAGTGCGTGTATCCGCGCCAGCAGATTTCAATTAAATTATACAAGGCTCCCCCGACGCAAAATGTGCCAAGCGCATAGTTGCTTCGGGGGATTTGCTTTTCTTCCATATTTCATCCCTCCGCTACCAGTATGCCCACCAGCGAAGGAATTTCTCACGCTAAGCCTGTTTAGATTTCAGCAATTACTTCCACTTCTACGAGAACGTCCTTGGGCAGGGCGGCGGCCGCCACGCAGGACCGCGCGGGTTTTCCCGTAAAATAACGGCCATAAATTGTATTGAACGCCGTAAAATCGGCCATGTTTTTCAAAAAGCAGGTGGTTTTCACCGCTTTTTCCAGGGAACTCCCCGCCGCTTCGAGGACCGCTTTCAAATTTTTCATAACCTGTTCTGTCTGTTCCTCAATGGTGGCGGCTTTCACTTCTCCGCAGGACGGATCGATCGCAATCTGGCCGGAGGTAAACACCATTCCACCCGTTACAATCGCCTGTGAATACGGGCCGATGGCTTCGGGAGCCGCATTGGTATGGACAACCGTTGACATATGTATCTCTCCTTTATTTTTCCGGCTGCGCCGGTCATTATCCAAAATCAATCGATTAATTTAAAACCTTCGCTTGTCAGCGCTTGGCGGATCTCCTCGATATGCTCGTAATTGCGGGTTTCCAACCGCAGCCGCAGAAAACAGCCGTTGACGTCGGATCCTTCATTGGCGCGCTCATGGTGGACGGATACCACATTTCCACCCTTACCCGCGATGATGCGGGCTACGGTTTCAAGCTGACCGGGTTTGTCAAGGAGTTCCACCGTCAGCTGGCAGGAGCGTCCGGACGTGAGCAGGCCCCGTTTGATAACGCGGGACAAGATGGTCACATCGATGTTGCCGCCGGATACGAGGCAGACCACCTTTTTCCCCTCGACGGGTATTTTTTGGAACAGCACGGCGGCCAATGCAACCGCGCCGGCGCCTTCGGCAATCAGCTTCTGGCTTTCGATCATGGTCAGGATAGCGGTAGAAATTTCGTCGTCCGTCACCGTCACGATATCATCCACATATTTTTGGCAATACGCGAAAGTGTGTTCGCCCGGTTCTTTGACAGCGATCCCATCCGCAATGGTCGAAACGCCGGGCAAACATTCGATTTTATCATGCGACAGCGACTGCTGCATGCTCGGCGCGCCGCTGGCCTGAACCCCGTAGACCTTGATCTGCGGGCTGAGAGATTTTATCGCATACGCCACCCCGGAAATGAGTCCGCCGCCGCCGACGGGTACGACGACCGCATCCATATCGGGAAGCTGCTGCAGCAGCTCCAGCCCTATAGTTCCCTGGCCGGCGATCACGTCCTCGTCGTCAAACGGATGAATAAAGGCATAGCCTTTTTCATCTTTTAATTCCAGCGCCTTTTTATAGGCATCGTCGTACACGCCTTTTACTAGGCAGATATCCGCTCCATAATGCTTGGTGGCTTCCACTTTGGAAATCGGCGCGCCGTCCGGCAGACATATCAGCGATTTAATGCCGTTTTTGGTGGCAGCAAGCGCCACGCCCTGCGCATGGTTGCCGGCAGAACAGGCTATGACGCCCCGTTTCTTTTCCTCGTCCGTGAGCTGGGAGATTTTATAGGCCGAACCACGCACCTTGAAAGAACCGGTTACCTGCAGGTTTTCCGTCTTCAAGTAAACATCGCAGCCCGGACAGATACCCGGGGCATGAATCAAATCCGTATTCCGGATCACATCCTTCAGTACGTAGGACGCATGATAAATCTTGTCCAGTGTCAACATGGTTCCCGTCTCCTTCAACATAAAAATAAAAAAACTTTCGCCCCTTTTCAGAGGCGAAAGCGTTCTTTCTTCCGCGGTACCACTCCGATTGCCGTAAAAACGGCCTCTCAACGGCATCCAGCAATGCCTGCTCCTGTAACGGGAAGACCCGTACCGGCTTACTGGACACCGTTCAGCCGGTCTGCTCCAAGGTGATTGGCCCCGCTTTCCCTGCTGTCTCGCAGCCACCGGCAGCTCTCTGTAAGGGAGGACGGCGGGGCGCCGCCCTTATCTGTGCATTTGATGTATATTGTCAATATACGCTTTTGCCGTGCGTTTGTCAAGACGGATTTTTCAATTCCGGTTAATCCTTACCGGCCCTTTTGTGCGGGCATATCAAAAGCCCCCTGCCGCACTGACAGGGGGCTTTATCTCTTTAATAGAACTTTGGACTCACCTGTTTCTTATAAGATTTACAGGGGTTCATTTCTAGCCCATTGGATTCACCTTTTCATAGAATTTTCGTTCCCATTTGCCACGAGAAATTCCGCTGTTAACCATTCATCTTTTCAAGCGATTGCTTTGACAAGAAACAATACATTAACCAACGAACTTGACCCATTGCAAGATTCGGAACCGCGGGGGAAAATTACCTCTTCCGGGGGAATCACCCTTTCAAAAGTAATCGTCGATCCAGCTGTCTCTCTAAATCATGGGACTCACCTTTTCACCAGAATTTAGATGTCTCTGAAAAAAGCTACTTATTTCATGGGACTCACCTTAATCATTATTTTTTACATCTATTTATTCTATTGTCGACAGGCCGGTTTCTACCGGGCGGTTTTGCCACCCACCCCGTTCAGACGGGCCAGCCTTGCCGCGGCGCTTCTTCTGCGCCTGCCGCCGCGAATAATCCACATGGGTAAATAACATACTGTCATTGCTTCAGAAGGATCGGCGGCGCGGATCAAACAAATTTGATACCGGTATTTCCGCGATACGCTTCTCAGTCAGCCCTTAACTGGTTATACCCGACGGACTGTCCGTGCGAAATGGCTTCCGCACGATGCTTCGTTCTGAGGTTCTGTGTCCCTGTTCATGGGAGCCACCCCTTTCTGTGCTGAATTTGCTTTCTCTTTGGAAAGCCAGCGCTTAATGTCAATCCCTTTTGTCATCTATAGTATAGCAACAGGTTCCGTGTTTGTCAATAGGTTTTTAGAAAAATGTTGAAACTATTTTATGAACTTTTTATAAACAACATCTAGCGGAAAAGAGGGAAAGATTTACCTTGACGGTTTTCTTCTTACGGGTTACAATACATAGCGAGGGTTACCTCTTCGCCCCTAATGCAGGCGGAATGTTTAGCCCCGGTTTTTGATTTCAGATGACGGAGGAACCAATTATGGATGAAGAGTACGGCGCCGACCTGATGACCATTGTGGACGATGAGGGCAACCGCCACCAATTCGAACTGCTGGATGCGATTGAAACCGACGACGGCCGCTACGTCGCGCTCCTGCCGGTTTACGATCAGCCCGAAGAGAGCGTACAGGACGACGGCGAACTGGTCATCCTGGAAGTCGTTGAGGAAAACGGCGAGGAACTGCTGGTTACCATCGAAGACGACGATGTGTTTAACGACATTGCCGGTATTTTTGAGGAGCGGCTGTCCGACCTGTACGAAATTGAAAGCGAAGACAGCCCCGCTGAATCCTAATCAAGACACGGTTATTTTCAGGATTATCCTGCCCTGTTCGCGGACCGCTGCCTTTTAACCCTACTACAGTTTGAATTCGGGAGCATAGCTCCGGTGCCGGATGGCAGACCTCCCCGCCTGGCGGGACGAAGGGAGCGTGAACGCACCGGGCGGCGCCCACCTGCTCACTATATAGTAGCAGGTTACTACGGCAGTATTACGGCAGGGCGGGATTTTTGTGTATACGCGTCGCGTGGTTTCGGCGCTTTAAAACGAATATAACGACAGGGACTGCGGATCATTCCAAGAAACGGATGATTCGCAGTCCCTGTTTTTCTGCATAATGGATTGTATAAGCGGTTCCGCCTGTTTCGCCGGTTCCCCAGCCAATGCAGACCGCGCTGTGATCAACCAGGTACCGATTACGGCGGTGCATACAGCCGGCGTCATAAGCGGGGGACACCGTTACGACCTTATCCGCCTGCTCCAGAAGCGCCGCATACCGGCGGCGGTCTGTGTCCGGCCATCGGCGGTCCCATTCCGGACAGGGCAGGACGACAATCAAACGAATGGCAGGATTTTGATTCCGACAGGCAAGCACTGCCTGCGCCGCCAGTTCGTCAAAACCCAGCGCCCCGCCGGCTCCGAAATACCGCACGCCTTCCATCGCCAGCTGATCCACGGTTTCCGTCAGCCGGCGGTATAATTCGTCCCGCAGTTCCGGCGGGACGCGGCGATGGCCGGTAAAGCAGCCGGTCTGCTCACGCAGCGTCATACCGCCTCGTCCTCCCTCCCGGCCGCAGCAAACTGGGAATTGTACAAATGATAGTAGAACCCTTTGCGTGCCAGCAATTCCTCATGCGTACCGGTTTCCACCACGTTTCCTTTATCCAGCACCAGGATGCGGTCCGCATCCCGGATGGTGGAAAGCCGGTGGGCGATGACGAAGGTGGTGCGCCCCTGCATCATGCGACGGAACGCCTTTTGGATGCGCTGTTCGGTCACAATATCCACCGAACTGGTCGCCTCGTCGAGGATCAGCATGGGCGGATCCAGCAGCATGGCACGGGCGATGGTAAGCAGCTGCTTCTGCCCCTGCGACAGATTGCCCCCATCCTCGGCGATCATGGTTCGATACCCCTCCGGCAGCCGTCGGATAAAGCTGTGGGCATGGGCCGCACGGGCGGCTTCCTCCACCTGCTCGTCGGTCGCGTCGGGTCGGCCGTAGGCGATATTGTCCCGTACCGTTCCCGCAAACAGCCAGGTCTCCTGCAATACCATACCGAACTGCCGCCGCAGGCTGTCCCGGGATACGCTGTAAATCGACTGGCCATCGACAGCGATGATTCCCTGATCCACCTCATAAAACCGCATCAGCAGGTTGACAAGCGTGGTCTTTCCCGCGCCAGTCGGGCCGACAATGGCCACCGTCATACCCGGCTCGACATCGAGGTAGAAATTACGGATCAGCGGGCGCTTGGGTGTATAGGAAAAATCGACGCTTTCGAATCGCACCCGGCCTTCCGGTTCCCTCAGCGTTTCCGCGGCATCGGGCGCCTCCTCCTTTTCGTCCATGACCTGGAAAATGCGCCGCGCCGACGCCATGGCCAGTTGAAGCTGCATGGTGATGGCGGTAATCTCATTGAACGGTTTGGAAAACTGAGCCGTATACGTGAGAAAGCTGGCGATAACGCCAGGGGTTAGGCGGGCAACAATGCCGAAGACTCCCACCAGCACATAGGCCACGTTATTGACGAACCGCGTGCTGGGATTGACCAGAGCAGACGCGAACTGCGCCCGGTAACCGCACCTATAAAGCTGCTCATTGATCTCCCCAAACCGTTCATCGGCCCGCTTTTCATACCCAAACGCCTTAACGGTGCGCTGGCCGGTGATGATTTCCTCAGCATAGCCGTTCAGCCATCCCAGCACCCGGCTCTGTTCGGCAAAGCGGCGGCTGCCGTAGCGGGTGATAACGAACCCCACCACAAAGCAAAGCGGCGTCACCAGCACAGCCACCAGCGTGACCATAGGGCTGAGGGTCAGCATAAACAGAAGCGTCAGTATTACGGTAATAACGCCGGTGACTAGCTGTACAATCCCCTGGTTGAGGCCATCGGATATGGCGTCGATATCGTTGGTGAACCGGCTCATGATATCCCCGCGGGAATGCGTATCGAAATAGGCCACCGGCATGCGTCCCAGTTTGCGAAACAGGTCGACCCGCAAATCCTTGACGGTGCGGTTGGCCACCAGGTTGGCCAGCAGGGCGGTAACCCAGTTCAGCGCCGACCCGATGACATATAAAATGCCGATTATCATGAGTATTTGCAGCAGTGTTAGGCCGGGGCCGGCATCCGCTCCCGGCAGAATGCGGTCAATGGCCCAGCCGATCAGTTTGGGCGCGGTCAGCAGGGCGGCGTTTCCGGCCAGGGCGCACGCTACGGCACCGACCAGCAGCCAGCGCTGCCGGCCCACATACCGCATTAGGCGGGAGAACACCCGACCTGTTACGTTTGGGGTCTTTTTCATGCCGGCTCCTCCCCTTTCTTTTCCTGTGAGGCACAGATTTCCTGATAAACCGGGCAGCTCTCCAATAGCTGCGCGTGGGTTCCCACCCCCACCAGCCGGCCATCGTCCATAACCAGCAGCCGGTCCGCCTGTTTCACGGCGCTGACCCGCTGCGACACCATAAACACCGTCATGTCCCGCGCATTTTGCCGGATGGCCCGCCGCAAGGCCGCATCGGTGGCATAATCGAGCGCGCTGGAGGCATCGTCCAGGATCAGGATTTCAGGCCGCCGCACCAGGGCGCGGGCAATGGTCAGCCGCTGTTTCTGTCCGCCGGACAGATTGGCTCCCGCCCGCTCCACCGGCGCGCCATATTGCAAGGTCTTCTGTTCAATGAATTCGGCCGCCTGCGCCATGCGGGCGGCCGCCCGTACCTCCTCGTCCGACGCGTTGTCGTTACCCCAGCGGATGTTCTCCGCAACGGTGCCCTCAAACAGCTCGACCGCCTGCGGGACGAGCCCCATTTTGCCCCGCAGATTGTCCAGCGAATAGGACCGTATATCGGTGCCGTTGACGCGGATTTCACCTTCGTTGACATCATAAAAGCGCATAAGCAGCTGGATCAGGGTTGATTTTCCCGATCCCGTACCACCGATAATCCCGACCATCGCTCCCCGGGGCACCGTGAAAGAGATATCCGATAACGCCTGCTCCCCGCCGTGATAGGCAAAACCAACATGGTCAAATTCCACAGCCGGAGCCGCAGCGTCCTCCTGTGCGCCGGAACCGTCCTGAATTGACGCTTCGGTATCCAGCACCTCCAGCACCCGGCCAGCGCTGGCAAAAGCTTTGGTAAAGGTCACTACCAGATTGGCAACCACAATCAGCGCCAGCAGGATCTGGTTGACATAATTGATAAACGCGATGATTTCCCCGGTGGTCATATCCCCGGCACGGATTTGGATGCCGCCCAGCCAAATGATCAGCAGAATAGCGCCGTTCATAATCAGCTGTGTCACCGGATTAAGCAGTGCGGATAGTTTTCCCACCCGAATCGCCGCCTGTTTGTGCTCTTCGGCCGCTTCGGTAAACCGCTCCTCCTCCCGCGCGGTCCGGGAGAACGCCCGAATCACCCGCACGCCGGAGAGGTTTTCCCGCAGGATCAGTCCCACACGATCCAGCCGCTTCTGCACCGTGCGGTGCAGCGGGATGGTTTTCTTCATAACCAGCACGATAACCAGTACGAACAGCGGGATAGCGCCCAGGATCACCAGCGCCAGCTTCCAATTGATGGTAAAGGCCATAATGACGCCGCCCACGCACAAAAACGGCGCGCGCACCACCAGACGGATCAGCATGGCCACCGCGTATTGGAGCTGGTTAATGTCACTGGTAACCCGGTTGACAAGAGATGATGTGCCAAACCTGTCCCATTCGGCGTGGGACAGGCCGGTAATTTTCTGGAAAACCGCACCGCGCAGCCGGGTGCCGAATCCCTGCGAGGTGATGGAGGCCACATACTGGCATACGAGCGCGCTGACCAGCCCCAGCGCAACGACCCCCAGCATCTTCCAGCCCATTTGCCAGACATAGCCGCTGTCTTCTGCGATAACGCCCTGGTCGATGACCTTCGCCATCATCAGCGGCAGATACAGTTCCAAAATTGCCTCGATTAGCTTGCACAGCGGCCCCAGGATGCAATAGCCGGTGTAAGGTTTCAGATACGGCCCCAATTTTTTCAGTTGCATGGATGCTATCCCCTTTGGCAGTTTTGATAGGGAAAAAGCAGCGCGGTTGCGCTGCTTTCGAATTTTGTCATATTCAGAGGGAATTCAGCGCCTGCGTAATATCCTCTATTATATCTTCGACATGCTCAATGCCCACCGACAGTCGTACCAGATCGGGCGTGACGCCCGCTTCGGCCAGCTGTTCATCCGACATCTGGCGGTGGGTGGTGGACGCCGGATGCAGCAAGCAGGAGCGCAAATCTGCCACATGGGTGGCAATAACAATCATTTTCAGGGCGTCCATAAATTGACGGGCCGCTTCGCGGCCGCCTTTTATTCCGAAAGATACCACACCACAGGTGCCGTTTGGCATGTATTTCTGTGCCAGCTCATAGTTTTTATCGCCCGGCAGGCCCGGATAGGTCACCCAGGCGATGCGGTCGTCCGCCTGCAGGAACTGCGCCACTTTTTGCGCGTTCTCACAATGCCGCTCCATACGCAGGTGCAGCGTATCGATGCCCTGGCTGAGCAGCCACGCGTTCTGGGGGCTGGGCGTCGCGCCCATATCCCGCATCAGGTGGCAGCGGGCTTTGGCAATATACGCCGCCTTGCCGAAATGGTCGGCATAAACGACGCCGTGATAGGTTTCGTCCGGCGTGGTCAGACCCGGGAACCGGTCGGCGTGGGCTTTCCAGTCAAAATTGCCGCTGTCCACAATCATGCCGCCCAGCGCCACCGCATGACCGTCCAGATATTTGGAGGTGGAATGGGTCACGATATCCGCTCCAAATGCAAAGGGGCGGCAGTTGATGGGCGTGGGGAACGTATTATCCACGATCAGAGGCACGCCATGCGCATGGGCGATGCGGGCATACTGCTCGATATCCAGCACATTCAGCGAAGGATTGGACAGGGTTTCGCCGAACACCAGCTTGGTATTCGGACGAAACGCCGATTCGAGCGTCTCGTCCGAAGCGAACGGCTCGATAAAGGTTACGTCAATGCCCAGCTCCCGCAGGGTTTTGTTGAACAGGTTAAAAGTGCCGCCGTAAACCGCGCTGGCACTGATGATATGGTCGCCGCTGCCCGCGATATTCAGCACGGCCAGCATACTGGCCGCCTGGCCGGCCGAGGTCATCAGCGCACCGACACCGCCCTCCAGCGCCGCCACTTTTGCTTCCACCGCATCAGTGGTGGGATTCGACAGGCGCGTATAAAACGAGCCGCTGGTTTTCAGATCAAACAGATCGCCCATGGCCTGGGAATCCTCATACTTAAACGTCGTGCTTTGATAAATGGGAAGCACCCGCGGCTCACCGTTTTTCGGCTTCCAACCTTCCTGGATACACTTGGTTTCGATTCTCCAATTGTTCATGGGAAATCCGCCTTTCTCGTATAGTGGCGTTATTATAGCACATGTACGTATAAATATCAAAAAGATTTTTGCACCGGGAAAGCTTATATGGTATAATAGTCTCAAAAGCAAAGCTTTTGAGACTATGGAAGAATGGTTGTCG
>URYP01000020.1 GCA_900552115.1 uncultured Oscillospiraceae bacterium
CAGGTTGGACTGGTCAGCCTGTGCATTTGCGTAGTAGTCGGCGTAGTCGAAGGTACGCCGCATCGAGCGTATCGCCCCGGGCGGTGACCCCCAGAACCCGGCCGCCGTTTGTGACAAAAGCGCCGTCTTCTCGCCGTTTGGTGCCCGCATGGAACACACAGGCATCCCCCGCCGACTGGCCGCTTTCATCCAGGCCGGTAATAGGCAGCCCCTTGGGATACGCGCCCGGATAACCACCGGAAGCCATCACCACGCAGGCGCAGGCCTGATCGTCCCACTCAATCGTCAGCTCGCCGAGGCGTTTTTCCCGCACCGCACAAAGGATATCGATAAAATCGGTTTTCAGCCGGGGCAGTATCACCTGGGTTTCCGGATCGCCGAATCGGCAGTTGTACTCGATCACCTTGGGGCCGTTCGGCGTGAGCATCAGCCCAAAGAACAGACAACCCTTAAACGGGCGCCCCTCCTCAGCCATCGCATCGATGGTAGGCTTGAAAATATGCTCCATACAGTAGGCGGCGTCCTCCGCCGTATAATACGGATTGGGGCTGATGGTGCCCATACCGCCGGTATTCAGGCCCTGATCGCCGTCAAAGGCGCGCTTGTGATCCTTGGCGGAAACCATCGGGCAGATGGTTTCGCCGTCGGTAAACGCCAACACCGACACTTCCGGGCCGGTGAGGAATTCTTCCACCACCACCCGGCTGCCGGACGCACCGAATACTTTGTCTTCCATAATCTCTTTGACCGCCTGCCGCGCATCCTCATAGGTATCGCACAGCAACACGCCCTTACCCAGCGCCAGGCCGTCCGCCTTAACAACCGCCGGATAGCGATTCTGCTCCCGGATATAACGCAGCGCGGCCTGCGGATCGTCGAACACTTCGTATGCCGCCGTGGGGATGCCGTACTTTTTCATCAGATCCTTGGAAAAGACCTTGCTCCCCTCCAGAATCGCGGCATTGGCGCGCGGACCGAATGCCGCGATGCCTTCCGCTTCCAGCGCATCGACCATACCCGCCACCAGCGGGTCGTCGGGAGCGACAAACACCATGTCCACCCCCAGCGTTTTCGCCAGCGCCGTGACGCCTTCGATATCGGTCGCCGCCACGTCAAAGCATTGCGCGTCGCAGGCAATACCGCCGTTTCCCGGCGTGCAATAGAGCTTACCGCAGCGGGGGCTTTCTTTCAGTTTGCGAATGATCGCATGTTCCCGGCCGCCGCCGCCTACCACCAGAATGTCCATAGCCGTCTCCTTATATCCCCATTAATGATGGAACAGCCGCAGGCCGGTAAAGGCCATGGCCATGCCGTATTTGTTGCAGGTGTCAATCACGTTGTCGTCCCGGATGGAACCGCCCGGCTCAGCAATATACGTCACGCCGGATCTGTGCGCCCGTTCAATGTTGTCGCCAAAAGGGAAGAACGCGTCGGAGCCGAGGGACACGCCGGTAAGCGTATCCAGCCAGGCACGTTTTTCTTCACGGGTGAGCGGCTGGGGGCGGGTGGTGAAAAACTGCGGCCATACATCGTCGCCCAAAACGTCCATGTAGTCGTCGGATACATACACATCAATGGTGTTGTCCCGGTCCGGACGGCGGATGCCCTCCTTGAAAGGCAGGGCCAGCACCTTCGGATGCTGGCGAAGATACCAGACGTCGACCTTGTTGCCGGCCAGCCGTGTGCAGTGCACCCGGCTCTGCTGGCCGGCGCCCACGCCGATAGCCTGCCCATCCTTGGCATAGCAAACGGAATTCGACTGGGTATATTTCAAGGTTATCAGTGAAATCAGCAGGTCACGTTTCGCGTCCTCCGGAATCTCCCGGTTTTCCGTCACCACATTTTCCAGCAGCTCCGGCCCGACCCTGACTTCGTTGCGGCCCTGTTCAAAGGTAATGCCGAATACATCTTTGTGCTCAACCGCCGCGGGAACATAGGAAGGGTCGATCTGCACCACATTATACCCGCCCTTGCGCTTTTTGCGCAAAATGTCCAGCGCTTCATCGGTGTATCCTGGCGCGATCACGCCGTCGGACACTTCCCGCGCCAGCAGTGCCGCCGTCTGCTTATCGCAAATCTCAGACAGCGCCGCCCAGTCGCCATAGGACGACATCCGGTCCGCGCCCCGCGCCCGCGCATAGGCGCTGGCGATGGGGGACAGCTCCATATCGTCCACAAAGTAGATGCGTTTCAGGGTATCGCTCAGTTCCACCGCCACGGCGGCTCCTGCCGGGCTGACGTGTTTAAAGGATGCCGCGGCCGGCAGTCCGGTCGCCTCTTTCAGCTCTTTCACAAGCTGCCAGCTATTAAACGCATCGAGAAAATTGATATAGCCGGGCCGGCCATTCAAAACCTTGATCGGCAGTTCCCCGCCGTCCTTCATAAAGATCGCGGAGGGGGTTTGGTTGGGGTTACAGCCATATTTCAGGCTCAGCTTGTCCGCCATGTCCAGGGCCACCTTTCTTATTGATGTTTATTGATAATACGGGTTTCGGTTTTGCCGGTTGGGATATGCAGGAACCGCACGAACAGGGAAACCTTATTCTGCTCGTCCAGGCTGTCCCACACCTGCCGCGTAAACGCGTCGATGTCACCCTCGATAGCCACAGGGGCCGGTTCTCCCTCGAAGGACGGCAGCGGGTCGCCATCTTTCTGATAGGTATGGATAAAGTGGCCCTGTCCTGCCTGAGGAGCGGTATAATCAAAGAAATAACGGCGGGTTTCCTCCGGATTACCGTCCGCCGATTTCAGGATAGACAACTGGTAATCCCCGGTCCGGTTGTTGACCACGCCGGATATACGGGGGGTATAATTGGGGGCATCCGGTTCAAAGGTACGGCTGCGCAGGGCGTCCTCCACGGTCTTGCCGGCGGCAAGCGCCTCATAGATGGTATCCGTCTGATCCCCGTTGGTAACAATGGTAGTTTCTCCCACCACCCGCACCGGCGCATAAATAATCAGCGACGGGTCGGTCATTTTGCTCTCGTCAAACGCTTTGGTCTTGATGCCGTCCCCGTCCGTGACAAACACACGGTTGCGGCTGTTTTCGCTGCGTCCCATAATAAAGTAGGCCATCACAGCGGTATCGCCGTCCGGATGTCTGCCCAGCACGATACCCCGTCCGGGATAGGACGTGGCCGATAATTCTTTGGAAAGCTCCTTACATTTCATAATTCCTGTCCCCTTTACTCCTCAATGATAGCGCGGCGGCCTTCCACCCGGATGCTCCCCGCACAGAACAGCGCCACCGCTTCGGGCAAAAGCTGCCACTCGGCCTGCTCCATGACCCGTTTCTGCAGACTGTCCGGCGTATCGCCTTCCAGAACCGGCACGGCTTTTTGCAAAATGATTGCACCGCCGTCCGGAACCTCGTTGACAAAATGCACCGTGGCGCCGGTCAGCTTCACGCCATAGGCGAGCGCCGCTTCATGCACCTTCAGTCCATAATATCCCTTCCCGCAGAAAGAGGGGATCAGGGCTGGATGAACATTGATGATGCGGTTGCTGTAACGGGCCACGACCTCAGGCCCTAAAATGCTCAAAAAGCCCGCCAGCACCACCAGATCGGCGGACGCGGCGTCCAGCTCCGCCAGCAGCGCGGCGTCAAAGGACGCCGCGTCCGCATAAGCTTTGCGTTCCACCACGGCAGTGGTTATACCGGCGTTTGCCGCGCGCTCCAGCGCATAGACGCCCGGACGAGAGGCGATGACCCGGACGATCCGTCCCTCCGGGAACCGGCCGGCCACCTGCGCATCGATCAGCGCCTGCAGATTGGTGCCTCCGCCAGACACCAGTACGGCTATGTTTACCATAGCTCTACGTCCCTTTCGCCGGCCTTCACTTCACCCAGAATTACGGCCGACTCACCGGCCGCGTTCAGTACCCGCACGGCTTCGTCCGCCTGGTCGGATGCCACGGCGATGCACAGGCCGGTGCCCATGTTGAAGGTGTTGAACATATCCCTCTCCGGAATGTTTCCCACCTTCTGCATCAGGTTGAAAATCGGCAGCACCGGAACCCTGGCCTTCTCAATCACCGCTTTGACACCCTGCGGCAGCATACGCGGAATATTCTCGTAGTACCCGCCGCCGGTTATATGGGATATACCGTGCACCTTCACGGACTTCATCAGCTCCAGCAGGGGCTTGACATAGATTTTGGTCGGCGTCAGTAGGGTTTCGCCCAATGTTCCGCCCAGTTCGTCATAGTGGACGGACAGGTTTTTTTCCGATACGTCGAACAGCTTGCGCACCAGCGAAAAACCGTTGGAATGTACGCCGCTCGAGGCTACACCGATCAGCGCATCGCCAGGTTTCACATTTTTGGAATCCACAATCTGGTCGTAATCGGCCATACCCACGCAGAAGCCCGCCAGATCGTATTCGTCCTCTGGATAAAAGCCCGGCATTTCGGCGGTTTCACCGCCGATCAAGGCGCAGCCGGCCTGCACGCAGCCTTCCGCCACACCGGAAACGATCGCCGCGATTTTCTCGGGAACATTTTTGCCGCAGGCGATGTAGTCGAGGAAAAACAGCGGCTGCGCACCCGAGCAGGCCACATCGTTGGCGCACATGGCCACACAGTCAATGCCCACCGTATCGTGCCGATCCAGCAAAAATGCAATTTTCAGCTTGGTGCCCACGCCGTCGGTGCCAGAGATCAGCACCGGACGCTTCATTCCCTCGAGATTCGGTTCAAACAAACCACCGAAGCCGCCGATTCCGGACAATACGCCGGGGACGGCGGTACGCGCCACATGGGCTTTCATCAATTCCACAGCTTTGTAGCCGGCGGTGACATCGACGCCGGCCGCCGCGTAAGAGTCGCTTACACTTTTCATAATCGCGATATCCTTTCTGCATAGGGATGTCGTTTACGAAGCGGCTTTATACCGCTTTAAATACACGGTCAAACCGTTCCCCGCCTTACGGCAGGGAACGGTTTTATGTCCCGAATGATTGCGTGCCGTTCCGCGATGACCGCCATTCTTTCAATGGCACCAACCACAGGGAGGAGACTATTCACCCATTAAGCGGTGCAGAATCTCCTGGTAGGCTTCGACCTCGCCCCCCATGTTGCGGCGGAAACGGTCTTTATCCAGCTTCTCATGGGTTTTGACATCCCAGAAGCGGCAGGTATCCGGAGAAATTTCATCCGCCAGCACAATGGTGCCGTCCGACAGTTTGCCAAACTCCAGCTTAAAGTCTACCAGCTCGATATCCAGCGTCAGCAGGTATTTTTTCAGCACCTCGTTGACCTTGAAGGCATAGGCGGCAATGGTATCCAGTTCTTCACGGGTTGCCAAGCCCAGCGCCAGGATGTGATAATCGTTGATCAGCGGATCGCCCAGGTCGTCGTCCTTGTAGCTATACTCAAGCGACGGCTGTTTCAGGACCGTACCCTCTTCCACGCCGAAGCGCTTGGAGAAAGACCCGGCCGCGATATTGCGGATGATAACCTCCAGAGGAACGATGGTGACTTTTTTAACAATGGTTTCCCGGTCGGAGATTTCCTCTACCAGATGGGTGGGGACGCCTTCCTTTTCCAGCATCTTCATCAAGTGGTTGGTTACCCGGTTATTGATGACGCCCTTGCCTGTGATCGTTCCCTTTTTCTCACCGTTAAAGGCGGTGGCATCGTCCTTGTAATCCACGATATAGCATTCGGGATCGTCGGTTTTGAACACCTTTTTGGCTTTGCCCTCATAGAGCTGTTCCAGCTTTTTCATAACAGTCGTCTCCTTTATAATAAATCAAAACATACCGTTTATCAGCCGATCGACTGAGCGAGTTTGCGATCCTTTTCCTCCACCGCGGCGGCCATGCTTTTTTTCATGCCGGACAGCTTGTCCGCCAGCTCCGTATTGGACAGCGCCAACATCTGGGCCGCCAAAATCGCCGCGTTTTCCGCACCGTCGATGGCCACCGTCGCCACCGGGATACCGGAAGGCATCTGCACTGTCGCCAGCAGGGCGTCCAGCCCATCCAGCGTAGAGGATTTGATTGGGATACCGATTACCGGCAGGATGGTATGCGCGGCCAGGACCCCCGCCAAATGCGCGGCTTTACCCGCCGCGGCAATGATAACGCCGAATCCATTGTCCGCCGCCGCTCCGGCGAATGCCGCCGCGCGCTCCGGGGTGCGGTGTGCCGACATGACGTGCGCCTCCACCGGAATGCCGAACGAACGCAGTTTATCGATGGCTTTCTGCACCACCGGCAGGTCGCTGTCGCTGCCCATGATGACCGCTGCTTTTTTCATTTCCATGTTCCATACCGCTCCTTTTTGTTCATCAAAATGAAAAAGGCCATGGCGCTAAGGCGCACCACGGCCTATCTGTTTTTGAAAATGCCCGCACGAAAGCTGACGGAGGATGTAAAAAAACGTGTCCACCCGCTGCGATCATACCGGCTCATCCGTGTTCAACCTCCCCTTGGGATTTTACGGAAAATATACTTTTATTTTATTGCAAACCGCCGTCGATTGCAAGGGGAAAAGCGGGAATCGGGTATTTTTAGCGGATTTGGTAGGAATGTTCCATGTGAAACCCCATATTTTGTATAGAATCCCCTTCTCCTACCGTTGGACAAGGATCAGTGGCGGGACAACCGGCTGATTTTGCCCAAATCCTGGTTGGTGCCCATCACAACCAGCAAATCGTCTGGCCGGATCACACTATCCGCTTGAGGCGATACCAGAACGCCATGCGAGGCGCGGATGGCCAGCACATTGATGCCGTATTTATTACGCAGGTCATTCTGCAGCAGGGTTTTTCCCGTCCATTCCAGCGGAGCGCCGATTTCCATGATGCTGTATTCTTCCGACAGTTCCATGTAGTCGATGATGTTTTCCGACCCCAGATTGCGGGCCAGGCGGGCGCCCATATCTTTTTCCGGTATGATGACTCGGTCAGCGCCGATCCGCTTGAGGATTTCGGCATGCGCGTCGCTGATGGCCTGCGCCACGATATACTTCACACCGCGATCCTTAATGTTGATGGTGGCCAGACAGCTGACCTCCACATTTTTAATGCTCAGCACCACCGCGTCAAAATTGCGCAGCCCGAGGGCGTTGAGCGCATCGTCGTCCAGCACGTCGGCCTGTACCACATGGGTGACTTCACGGGCTACGTCGGCCACCTTTTCCGGGTTGACGTCCACGCCCATGACTTCAACGTCCAGCTTTTCCAGCGACTTGGCCACGCTGATGCCAAAGCGGCTGAGCCCCAATACGGCAATCTGTTTCATCGTCAATTCCTCTTATCTCTTAAGTTATTCTATTGGCCTGTATGCATACAGGCCAACGGACAGTCGCCGGCGGAGATCAGCCTACCATCAGGCGGTCTTCCGGATAATGAATGGCGTTTTTGCGCGCCGTGTCTCCCGACAGCGCCATGGAAACGGTCAACGGCCCGACGCGGCCAATCAGCATGGTAAAAATCAGCAGCAGACGCGAGAAGGTATGCAGGCCCGGGGTGATCCCGCAGGACAGGCCGGTAGTACTGAACGCCGACACGACCTCATACATCACGTCGTCCAGCTCCAGCGGATTGCCACAGGCGGTCTCCGACACACATATGAGCAAGGTGTTGAATACCACCAGCGCCAGTGCCAATGTAAAAATGGCAAAGGCGCGCCGGATTATCTGCTCGCCCAGACGGCGCTTGCTGATATTGTAGTCCTGGCGCTTGCGGATGATGGACCAGACCGCCAGCAGGACGATAAAAAACGTGGTGGTTTTGATACCGCCGCCGGTGCCCGCCGGCGACGCGCCGACAAACATCAGCAGCATGGTGACCATTTTCCCAGCCGGGGTCATCCCCCCTTGCCCGATGGTGTCGAAGCCGGCGGTACGCGAGGTGACCGACTGGAAAAGCGACGCCATGATTTTATGGCCCGTTCCCATCCCTTCCTGTCCCAACGTTTGGGGATTGTTCCACTCAATGATGGCGATAAGCGCCGCCCCAGTCAGGATCAAAAACGCTGTCATACGGAATACGATACGGGTATGCAACATCAGCTTATGCCGGTGCCTCCGCCAATGGACCATGTCCATGAGTACCGCAAAGCCAAGGCCGCCGATGATAATCAGCAGGGCAATGGGTATGTTTACCATTGGGTCTTTGACATACGTTTCGATGGAATTGGTCATGCCCAGCGGGTCAAAGCCCGCGTTGCAGAAAGCCGATACCGCAATAAAAATGCTGTAAAACAGACCTTTGGAAAAGCCGAAATCCGGGATAAAGGAAAAACACAGCAGCACCGCGCCCACCGTTTCCACCGCGAAGGCGATGGCGACCGCGTTGCGTACCAGCCGTATCAATCCCTGAAGCGTATCGGAGTTAAACGATTCCTGGATAATCAGCCGTTCTTTGAGGGAAAACCGTTTACCGATGGCCATAAACAGCAGCGATGCCATGGTCATGAAGCCCAGCCCGCCGATTTGTATCAGGGCCAGGATGACCAGCTGCCCGAACAGCGTAAAGACCACGCCCGTGTTCACCACGATCAGGCCTGTCACGCACACCGCCGAGGTAGAGGTGAACAACGCATCCACAAAAGAAATGGACTCGCCCTCAACCGTGGCAAAAGGCAGCATCAGGAGCAGCGCCCCGATCACCGCCACCGCCAGGAACCCAATGGCCAACACCTGGCCGGGTTTCAGTAAGCGTCTTTTTTCCAACAACGACCGTCATCCCCTCTACAGCCTTACGCCTGTTCCTGCTTCCACTGAAGATAGTCTTCATAGCTCATCCGCTTATCGGTAATCTGCCCGCTCTCGTCAATCTCGATAATGCGGTTGGCCACGGTTTGCAGCATCTCGTGGTCATAGGTCGAAAACAGGATATTGCCCTTAAATTCGATCAACCCGTCGTTGACCGCCGTGATGGATTCCAGATCCAGATGGTTGGTAGGCTGGTCAAGCAGCAGCACGTTGCCGCCGAACATCATCATGCGCGACAGCATGCAGCGCACTTTCTCCCCACCGGACAGCACTTTGACCGGCTTGAGCACGTCCTCTCCGGAAAACAGCATTTTCCCAAGGAAACCGCGCAGGTAGGTTTCCGCCGGGTCGGGAGCGTACTGCTGCAGCCACTGCAGGATGGTCAGGTCGCAGCCGTCGAAAAAGGCGGAGTTATCTTTTGGAAAATAGGACTGGGAGGTGCTGACCCCCCATTTAAAATGGCCGCTGTCCGGCTGGCGCTTTTCCATTAGAATATCGAACAGAGCGGTAATGGCCATTTCGTTTTGCCCGACAAACGCAATCTTGTCGCCCTTGTCGGCGCGGAAGGAAACGTGGTCTAGTACCACCCGGCCGTCGACGGAGCAGCACAGATCCTCCACCGCGAGGATATCCTTGCCCGCTTCCCGGTCCATGGTAAAGCCCACATACGGATAGCGCCGCGAGGAGGCCGGCATTTCCTCCACCGTCAGCTTTTCAATCAGCTTTTTGCGGGAGGTCGCCTGCCGTGATTTGGATTTATTGGCGGAAAACCGCTGGATAAAGTTCTGCAGTTCCTTAATTTTATCTTCGTTCTTTTTGTTCTGTTCCCGCGTCATCCGCTGGATGAGCTGGCTGGATTCATACCAGAAATCATAGTTGCCCACATAAATTTTGATCTTGGTAAAATCCACATCCACGATATGGGTGCAGACGTTATTGAGGAAATGGCGGTCATGCGACACCACGATGACGGTGCCCACGTAGTCCATCAGGAAATCCTCCAGCCAATGGATGCTGGCCGCGTCGAGGCCGTTGGTCGGCTCGTCGAGCAGGATGATATCCGGCTGACCGAATAACGCCTGCGCCAGCAGGACCTTTACCTTTTCCCTTTCTCCCAATGTATGCATCCCGGTATATAAAAGACCGGTATCCAGACCCAGGCCCTGCAAAATCCGTCCCGCGTCGGTTTCGGCGTCCCAGCCGTTCAGTTCCGCGAACTCGGCTTCCAGCTCGGAGGCCAGAACGCCGTCCTCCTCGGAAAAATCCTCCTTGGCGTATAGAGCGTCCTTTTGCTGGATGATTTCATACAGCCGCGGATTCCCCTGGATGATGGTATCCAGCACCGTAAATTCCTCAAACGCAAAGTGCTCCTGCTTGAGCACCGACATACGGGTCTTGGCGTCGATGACAACCTCCCCGGTCGTAGGCTCCAGCGCCCCGGACAGTATTTTTAAAAACGTGGATTTGCCCGCGCCGTTGGCGCCGATCACCCCGTAGCAGTTGCCCGGGGTAAACTGCAAATTGACGTGGGAAAACAGGTTTTGTCCGCTGAAATTGATGCTGACATCCGATACGGTAATCATAAAAAGGGCTCATCCTCTCGCACAATTTGGGCGGTTTCGCCCTCTTACGCCACTATACGGCAAAACAAGGCAAAATTCCCGTTTGAAAGAGAGGCCGCCGCGCCCGTCCTTCAAACCATCTCATTTTCATCTTCACGTAAGAACAGGACAGACCCCTATCTGCCCTGCCGGTTCCGCCGTACATCACGGCATCTATTCCCCTGTCCAACGGCAGAGATACGGCGCCAGGCGGCGTCTCCTACCGTTACAGTATCCCAATTATAGCCAACCATTCGTCAAAAGTCAACCGAAATACGCATTATCCGGATTTCGTCATTTTTGGACCTGTTTCGCGTCGTGAACAGGAGCCTTTATGACGGCTATTCCTGTTCGTCCAGCGTCAGGGCATAAGCGGGAAGGAATTCTTCCATAAAGCAATCGGCCGCGGGCAGTTTCATATCCCGCACGGCCTGTTCAGTAGACAGGCGCGCCTTTTCAAATTCCCGGTTTCCCTGCCGGCACTCCTCCACGCATTTAATCAGCGCCGACAGCTTGTCCGCCGCTTTAACGAGGCGCGCTTCTTCCTCCTGCGGCTGAGGAAAAAAGCAGTCTTCGTAAGCGTCCGTCATGTCGTTCGGCAGCATGGAAAGCAGTTTGCGGGCCGATACCTCCTCCACCTGCCGGTAGGCGTCCCGTATGGCTGGGTTGTAATATTTGACCGGGGTGGGCAGGTCGCCGGTAAGAATCTCCGAGGTGTCGTGATACAGGGCCAGCAGGACGCAGCGTTCCTCGTTCACCTGTCCGCCGAATCGGCGATTGGTGAGCAGGGCCAGCGCGTGCGCGATCACCGCGGTCTCATACGAATGCTCGCAGAGATTTTCCGGACGGGTGTTGCGCATCAGCGACCAGCGGGTGATATATTTCATGCGGGACAAAACCGCGTAAAAATTGGATGCCATGGTTGCCGTTCCCCCTTGTAATATGTGGGTTCAGTATAGCATCCTTTTTCTTTGCTGTCCATAGTCTCCTCCCTGCTGGTCGGAGCCATTGGAAGAATGCCTCTCGGCGCAAAGCGCCTCCCGCCGCCTTTGGCGGCACCATCATTCTTCCGGTCTCTATGTTGGCTTGAGCGCCCATAGTTTCAGGTCATCTGCCCGAGACTAGGGCGATCTATTAGAAAACGCCACATCGAAGGCTTTCATTTCATCGGTAGTTCTGGTATACTGCCCTTTGGGAGGGATAACCATGAGCCATTGCCTGATGAAACCCAAAAGCCGGGCCCGGCTGACCTTTTTTACCGCGCTGGCGGTCGCCGCCGCCCTGTTCCTGCCCTTTATCCTCATGGATCAAGGATATTTTATCTATTACGGTGATTTTAACGTGCAGCAAATTCCCTTTTATAAGCTGGCGCACGAAGCGGTGCGCGCCGGTGACTGGGGCTGGAGCTGGACCACGGATCTCGGCGCCAACTTTGTCGGTTCCTACTCCTTTTATCTGCTGGGCAGTCCCTTTTTCTGGTTGACCATGCCCTTTCCCACCGATTGGGTCCCCTACCTGATGGGTCCGCTTCTGGTTCTCAAGCTAGCCTGCTGCGCGCTGGCCGCCTACGCGTATCTGCGGCGGTTCGTGCGGCCGGATTTTGCCAGCATTGGCGGCCTGCTGTACGCCTTTTCCGGGTTTTCTTTATATAATATTTTTTTCAACCATTTTCATGAAGCCATTCTTTATTTTCCCCTCATGCTCTGGGCCATGGAGGTGTTCATGGCGGAAAACCGGCGGGGCGTCTTCGCCCTGTTTGTCTGCCTGAGCGCGCTCAACAACTACTATTTCTTTATCGGACAGGCCATTTTCCTGATAATCTACTGGTTTGTGCGCCGCCTCTCCGGGGGATGGGGCGGCTCGCCGGCTAAACTTTTCTGGCTGGCGGCAGAGGCCCTGCTGGGTACTGCCGGCGCCGCCGTTCTGCTGCTTCCCTCTTACCTGGCGGTGATTCAGAACAGCCGCACCGAAAATCTGCTCAGCGGCTGGGATTTTCTGATTTACTCCACCTCTCAGCGCTTTTTCGATATTATCCATTCCTTCTTTTTCCCGCAGGATAATCCGGCCCGGCCCAACTTTTTTCCGGACGCGAACAACAAGTGGGCCTCTATGTCGGCCTGGCTGCCGATGGTTGGCTGCACCGGGGCCATCGCCTATTTCCAATCGCGAAAACATAAGGACTGGCTGCGGAAGATGCTGCTGATCTGCGTCGTCTGCGCGCTGATACCCGGCCTGAACGCGATGTTCCAGCTGTTTAACGCCATGTATTACGCCCGCTGGTTTTACATGATGGTGCTGCTTCTTATCCTCGCCACGCTGCTCGCCTTTGACCGGCAGGAGGAGCATGCGGTCAACTGGCCGCGGGCGCTGGGCTGGAGCGGCGGTATCACCGCGGCGTTCGCGTTGTTTGTGGGACTGATGCCGAACAAGACGGAGGACGGCGAATGGACGCTGGGTCTGATGAAAAATACCGAGCGTTTTTGGGCGGTGGTGCTGGTCGCGGCGACCGGTCTGCTGCTGACCGGTC
Source organism: uncultured Oscillospiraceae bacterium (assembly GCA_900552115.1). Classification (GTDB taxonomy): domain Bacteria; phylum Bacillota; class Clostridia; order Oscillospirales; family Acutalibacteraceae; genus UMGS1474. Next base: position 12,853 of record URYP01000020.1, read on the forward strand.
TGGCCGTATGGATCAGGCGCCGCACTCCCGCCCTCTTTTTCCGTTTCTGCATGGCCGGCGTCGCCTCTGTCTCCCTGCTGGTTGGCTGGTATACCATCGGCGTGGGGAAATTCACCTCCAGCATTTCCCCGGACTATGTGATCCAGACCGGCATCGAAGCGCCGGATTTTGACCTGCCGGAAACCCCGTCCAATATGGCGCGGGTGGACACGCCTTACGCCATGGACAACCAGGCCATGTTCTGGGGAATGCCCACCATACGGGCTTTCCACAGCATTGTCCCCGGCTCCATCATGGACTTTTACGACAGCATCGGGATAAACCGGTCGGTCGGCAGCCGGCCGGAAACCACCCACTATCCGCTGCGCAGCTTTTTATCGGTGCGCTGGCTGTTCGATTACGACGACAAGGACGGCCTTTACGGAAAAAGTAAAGACGATAACTTTGATAAAAACGGTGCGCTGGATATGCCCGGCTGGTCTTTCGACAGTGAGCAGAACGGCTTTGCGGTGTATGAAAACGATTATTACATTCCCATGGGCTTCACCTACGAGTATTATCTCACCCGCAGCCAGTTTGACGAGCTCCCCCGCTCCCGCCAGGAAAAATCCCTGCTCAAGGCACTGATTGTGGAGGATAAGGACGAGGCGGCCGTGAAAGGACTGCTGTCCCCGCTGCCGGTGGAGGATACCTCTTTCAGTGAGAATACCTATATGCAGGACTGTCTTGAGCGCCGGCACGCGTCCGTTTCCTCCTTTAAGCAGACGAAAGACGGCTTTACCGCCGTGCGCTCCTCAGACGAGGAGAATGTGGTGTTTTTCAGCGTCCCTTGGGAAAAGGGCTGGAGCGCCTCCGTCGGCGGCCAACCGGCGGAGATCCTGCGCAGCGGGGTCGGATTCATGGCTGTCCGCTGCCCGGCCGGGACAAACGTTTCCATTGATTTCACCTATACCACGCCGGGGTTGGCGCTCGGTCTCCAAATCACCGCCGGGGCAGCCGCTTTGACGGCGGTGTACCTGCTTGGCTTTGCCCTCTGGCGCCGGCACAAAAAGAGAGCTGTTTAATAAGGCGTATAAAAAGACTCTGCGGAAAATTCCGCAGAGTCTTTACGCTAACGGTAAATGGCAGGCATCATTTTGCCTGTAAAGTAAGAATCAGTTGTGTCCGTTCACGACCTGATAGAGGAAGATTTCATAGTCTCCGGCCTTTTAGGCCGGAGCCATTGGAAGAATGGCGTTGCCGCCATTCTTCTCCCTAAAATTAGATGTCAACGGTTGGCCTGGAGCACCGCGACCTGTCTGTGCTTGTCCAGCACCAGCTTCACCACGAAGTCTGTGCCGCTGATACGCATATCCACCGTATAGCCGACCTCCATCGGCTGGATGTGAGCTTTTTTCATCAGATGGTTTTGCAGGGTTTCATAAGCCTCCACGCTGAGTGTTCTGGTTACCATGGTTTTCAACATCCTTTCAAAGTGATGCGGGATTGTACCCGCGTGCGGCAATCACCCGAAAGAGTCTGCAAACGCAACACAAATCCAGTTGCACGCAACTCGGTTGCATGCGAACGGAATCTGTGGTATACTTTACGTTGCAATCGTCTTTTGGCGGTTGCCAGGTAGGGAAGCGGTGCGTTTGCTGGTGAGGCGTGCGCCGCTTCCTTCATTTTTTGAGGTCCGGTTTTAACCGTTTAATCCCGCGCCGGGCCGCTTCCATAACGGAAACGGATTCTTGCTCACAGTAAGAATCCAGAATGTCTTTGGCCTCCTGATCCAGCTTTACTGCGATTTTGTATGGCTTTGGGTTATCGGTTGGCCGTCCCCGCTTCTTTGTGCCCAGATCATCACCTCCTATTTTGGGCCGTCTAAATCATAACATTTAGGCTGCCTAAAATCAAGCTATATATGGCAATTGTGTATAAGTATAACTCAATGTAAATAAATACATCATGGAGGCGTTAATCTATAAAAAGCTATACTTTTAGGCGCATGTCTAAAAGTATAGCTTTTTTCATATTTCCCCGCTCAGGCCGCGGGGGCCGTTCCTTTTCGTCTTGTCGAAAAGGAACCAAAAGACGCTTTATGGGGGAACCTACCAGAGCGGGTCCAGAGGATAAAAGGCAGGTTCCCCCATACCCCCTCCGTTGTACGTTATACAATTGAGAGCAAACGGCATTTACTTCTTCGCCCCCCCACACCATTATAGTAACGTATTTATTAAAGAGTTGCGTGTTACCGCTTACCCTTAGAACGTGCGTTTAATCATTGGTTCGCAGAATGTAGTGCGCTGCAATAGTCGAAGCCTTATTGCAATTGAAGGTGTAGAACCCCGAAGAATGATGCTTTCGCATCATTCTTCCAATGGCTCACGCCGTCAGGCGGGAGACTATGCGCGGCCTGAGCGCGTAAAAGGAGAAAATGGCTGGCATAAAACGTACACCTTGCGCCGTGGTCGGCGACTGACAAGAATGGAGAATCCCCTCAGGGATTCTTCCAATGGCTCACGCCGTCAGGCGGGAGACTATGCGGCCTGAGCGCATAAAACAGGAATTGAAAAAGGCCGGCCGGTTACAGTACCGGCCGGCCTTGATTATATAAGGTTCCTATCAGCGGATAATGATCCCCAGCATACGCGCCAGTTCGGCCGCCTGATACAGGTCAACCACCGCCCCCTGAAGCTCCGTCATCCGTTCGGAAACGGACAGCCCGTCAATATCGCAGGAGGTCAGGTCAATTCCCTTTAAGTAGGTTTTAAAAAACTGCGTCTGCTGCAGGGCGGTATGGTCAAACCGCACAGTCTTTAAGGGACAGTCGGAAAACAAAGCCTCCCGGCAGTCGGCGTTTATCCAGTCCACCTGTTCCAGCTCGCAGGTGGCCCACTGCATATACCGGCCGTTCCAGTCGCTAAACCTGACCCGGCGGAAGAAGCTATCGCTGACGATCAAACCGACGCCTTTGGCCTTGCGAAATTCGCACTGACGAAAATGGCTGCGGCGGATGTCCCCGCCGGACAGGTCGCCGCCCTCAAAGCGCACGTGGTAAAAGGAAGCCTGGGATATGGATACGCCGGTAAACCGGCAGTCGTCGAACCATACGCGCGAAAAGCCCATATGATCCCAGTTCGGCTGTTCTGCGGTAAGATGACGGACATGTAGGTCGGTTATATCGGTTTCGGTACGGCGGCTGTATTCCACCAGCTCCTGCCACTGGGCGATATCCTCAATTACGGGGAGCTGCTGCCAGTCTTCTTCACGCCATGCGGGTGTTTTCACAGGTCTTCCTCCTTGTACAAACGGCTCAAGGATAGTGCCATATCTCAAATCGCCGATTTTAGACTATTATAGCACAACCCGAACATATGTACAACAAGGATTTTTAATTGTCAGAATTGGCCGTCCAGCCAGATTTTCAGTCCAATAACAATCAGCAGTATACCGCCGATCCATTGGGCGCGGCTTCCCAGTTTTCCGCCGGTACGGCAGCCTATCAGGATGCCGACAATACAGAGAATAAAAGTGATAAGAGCGATAATCAGGCAGCACAGCAGGTAGCCGCCGTGTATGCTGAGCAGGCCGGTTGGTTCCAGCATGGCCATAGTGGCGCCCACCGCCAGCGCGTCGATGCTGGTGGCCAGCGCCATGGCGAGCACCCGCCGCCATTCAAAGCCCGAACCTGCGGCCGGGCAATCGGCCGGCTCCTGTTTGCGAGCCTCCCGAATCATCCCGACACCTACCAGCAAAAGCAGGAAAAACGCGACCCAGTGGCCAATCGCCTGGATGCGGTCGGCAAAGGAGTGCGCAATGGTAAATCCAATCAGCGGCATGATCCCCTGAAACAGGCCGAAACAGCCCGCCATACGCAAAATATGCCGCAGCCGTACCACACGGGCGCACATACCGCTGGACAGGGATACCGCAAACGCATCGGCGGCCAGTCCGGTCCCGATCAGGCATGCCGTTAAAAATTCCATTTTCCGTGTCCCCTCCTGTCTACTGTCATACATATTGGGAAAGGGCATTCCTTATGCAGACAATTCGTCGTGTGGACTTGCATATGGCGGCTTTTTGTGTTTTAATTAAATGTATCGAAGTATGCGGGAAAGGCTGTGAGGCATGTATGAGCGTTACCAGCACGGTGTTCGGCCATATGCCGGATGGAAAAGCGGTGGAAAAAATCACCCTGAAAGGGGAGGGGGGGCTGACGGTCTCCCTGATTACATACGGTGCGGCGATACAGAAAATCCTGTTCCACGGCCGTGACGTGGCATTGGGGTTTGATTCGCTGGAGGATTATCTTGGAAACACATCGTTTCAGGGGGCGATGATCGGACGTTATGGCAACCGGATCGCCGGCGGCCGTTTTACCCTTGAGGGCCAGGAATACGACGTGGGCCGTAACGAGGGCGATTATGGTCACCTGCACGGCGGTGCCGGCGGCTTCCATACCCGTTTGTGGACGGCGGCAGTTGTCCGTGCCGGCGATGAGCCCTGCGTGCGTTTTTCGTATACAGCGGCCGATGGGGAAGAGGGATACCCGGGACGGCTGGAGGTTTCGGTGGACGTCAGCGTTACGGCAGACAACGAGCTGCGTCTGGATTACCAGGCGCAGAGTGACCGGGACACGGTCGTCAATCTCACCAATCATACCTATTTTAATCTGCATGGATGGGATGGCGGCGACGTGCTGGACATGGACTTGCAGGTGGCGGCGGATGCGATGCTGCCGGTGGACGAGCGGTGTATCCCAACGGGCGAAATTCGCCCCGTGGAAGGGACAGCGTTTGATTTCCGCCATCCCAAGCCGATTGGACAGGATATGAAAGACATCGTTCCGCAGATTGCGCTCTGCGGCGGCTACGATCACACCTTCGTTTTGGGACGGCCGGGACAGATGAAAGCCGCGGCGTGCGTCTGGTCGCGCAAAAGCGGTATTGAAATGGAGTGCGCCACCGACCAGCCTGGCGTGCAGGTCTATGTTTCCAACAACCTGCGGGAACCGGCCGGAAAAGGCGGCTTAAAGCTTTATCAGCATCAGGGCCTTTGCCTGGAAACACAGCATTATCCGGACAGCCCTCATCGCCCGGCATTTCCCTCAACCGTACTGAAAGCCGGGGATGTTTTTAAATCCCGCACGGAGTACCATTTTTCGGTTCGGACAGGTGATACAAAATAAACAGATGATGACGAGAAGGGCCGCAACCCACGAGGTTGCGGCCCGTTTTTCTTATACATCCTGTTCCCTGCCCGGCCGGGTGTGGCGTTTGATGGCCTCAAAACTTTCGGCGCTGATGACATGCTCGATACGGCAGGCGTCCTGCGCCGCCACCTGTTTGTCAACCCCAAGGCGGATCAGCCAATCGGTCAGCAGGGTGTGCCGCTCGTAAATAGTTTCCGCAATGTCGCGGCCCCTATCCGTCAGCGTGATATACCCTTCGGCGCTGACCGCAATGTAGCCGTTTTCCCGCAGATTTTTCATGGCAATGCTCACACTGGGCTTGGCAAACTCTAGCTCGTTGACAATATCGATTGAACGCACGGCGCCCAACCGGTTTTGAAGAATTAAAATTGTTTCCAGATAATTTTCCGCGGATTCCTGAATTTTCAAAGCCATGACGCACCGTTCCCCTTTATGCTGATTTCTGCGTGAATTTCCCCAAGCGTCCCACCACTTAGGTACATATATAATTTTATTATAACATTCTTAGCGGAGCGGATACAAGTCCATTCAAAATTTTGGAAATAGGTACTTGACAAAAAAGTTAGTTTATGCTAACTTATATGTGGTTAGCAAAGACTAACTTCGGCGCAAGCCATTACCGCTTGTTACATAAGAAGGAGGCCGTTATTATGCCGTTGGCTTTGGTACCCGCTGGGCAGAAACAGTCTATCAAACGCGTGGGTGGACGGGAGGATACCCGCCGATTTTTAGAAACGCTGGGATTTGTTGTGGGCGGTGACGTCACCGTGGTGGCGAAAACCGGCGGCAATGTGATCGTCAACGTGAAAGAGTCGCGGGTGGCGATCAGCCGGGAAATGGCCGCGAAGATTATAGTATAAATAGTCTCAAACCCGTGGGTTGAGACTTTGGCCTTAAGGGTAAAAAACAGGAAAAGGAGAGACAGATATGCGTACATTGCGCGATGCCCGCTGCGGCGACACGGTAACGGTGGCCCGTCTTCATGGGCAGGGGGCGGTCAAACGGAGGATGATGGACATGGGAATCACAAAAGGGATTTTGGTATTCATTCGCAAAGTGGCGCCTCTGGGAGATCCCATTGAGGTTACCGTGCGTGGCTATGAATTGTCGCTGCGCAAAGCGGACGCGGAACAGATTGAAATTCAGTAATCTGAAAAAGCGGAAACGCTTTTTTTACTCTGCTGGTTAGTTAAAGCTAACTGCTGGAAAGTACCGAACATATAGCCGAGGAGGAGTTGTTATGTCCATTACCATTGCCCTGGCGGGCAATCCCAACAGCGGAAAAACCACGCTGTTTAACGCTTTGACGGGAGCCAACCAGTTTGTAGGAAACTGGCCGGGCGTCACGGTGGAGAAAAAGGAGGGGCGTCTGAAAGGATACAAGGATGTCATCATTACCGACCTGCCGGGTATCTATTCGCTGTCGCCGTATACGCTGGAGGAAGTGGTAGCCCGCCATTATCTGCTGCGAGAGCGGCCGGACGCTATTCTCAACATTGTGGACGGCACCAATCTGGAACGCAACCTGTACCTGACGACACAGCTGCTGGAACTGGGGATTCCAGTGGTAATGGCGGTCAACATGATGGATATCGTACGCAAGAGCGGCGACGTCATCCATACCGATCAACTGGAAAAGCATTTGGGCTGCCGGGTGGTGGAAATCTCCGCCCTGAAGGGAACGGGCATCCAGGAGGCGGCGACCGTCGCTGCCGAGTTGGCCCGCCGGAAGCAAGCCCCTCCGCTGGTGCATACCTTCTCCCAGACGGTAGAGGAAGCCCTCCAGGGCATTGAGAAGGCCATGGAGGCATCGGCTCCGCAGGCTAGCCGCCGCTTCTGTGCCATTAAGCTGTTTGAACGGGATGAAAAAATCGGAGAATTTCTCTCGAAAATTCCCGATGTGGAAAGCTCCATTGCCGTTGTCGAGGAAACATTGGATGATGACAGCGAAAGCATTATCACCAACGAACGGTATACCTTTATTTCCGCGATTATCCGGCAATGCCAGAAAAGCCGCCGCCACGGGAAACAAACCACCTCGGATAAAATCGACCGCATTGTCACGAACCGCTGGCTCGCCTTGCCAATATTTGCCGTGGTTATGTTCGTGGTTTACTTTGTTTCCGTTACAACGGTGGGAACCTGGGCGACCGACTGGGCGAATGACGGAGTGTTTGGGGACGGCTGGCACTTATTTGGCATCGGGACCTCCGCATATGAGGAGGATGCCGGCGGTTACGCCACCGCATCGACTGTGCGCGACGCGTATATCGAAGCGGGTGAAAAAGCTGGCATAGACGTCGACGCCCTGCGGGCGTCGCTGGATAAGGGCGAGCCCGACGCGGCGGCGTTGAGTACCTTTGAAACGGCCGCTCAGGAATTGGGCGTTACGGCAACGGCGGAATTGATTGACGATGAAACCGGCGAAGTCGCGGAAACCCTCCCTGTCGGCTTGGCGGAATTTAAAAAAGCCGTGACGGTAGCGGAACCCGATCCCGCCGAGTACGGCGTATGGGTGCCGGGCATTCCCGGATTGATCGAGGGCGGACTTAGCGCGATTGGCTGTGCCGCATGGCTGAAAGGGCTGATTCTGGACGGCATTGTGGCCGGCGTCGGCGCCGTATTGGGCTTTGTTCCGCAAATGTTGGTGCTGTTCCTGTTCCTGGCCGTTCTGGAGGCTTGCGGTTATATGTCCCGCATCGCCTTTATCATGGACCGGATTTTCCGTAAGTTCGGCCTGTCCGGTAAATCGTTTATTCCCATGCTGATCAGCACCGGCTGCGGTGTGCCGGGCATCATGGCCTCCCGTACGATTGAAAACGAACGGGATCGTAAAATGACGATTATGACCACTACCTTTATACCCTGCGGCGCAAAGCTTCCTATTATCGCCCTGATCGCGGGCGCACTCTTCCACGGCTCCTGGTGGGTCGCTCCCAGCGCTTACTTTGTCGGAATCGCGGCGATTATCATCTCAGGCATCATGCTCAAGAAAACCCGGATGTTCGCCGGCGACCCGGCGCCTTTCGTGATGGAGCTGCCCGCTTATCATCTGCCGACGGTGGGCAATGTCCTGCGCAGCATGTGGGAGCGGGGTTGGTCGTTTATTAAAAAGGCCGGTACCATCATTCTGCTGGCCACGATCCTGGTTTGGTTTACCTCCAAATTTGGATTTGTGAACGGTACTTTCGGCATGGTGGATATGGAAGACAGCCTGCTGGCCTCCATTGGCAACGGTATTGCTTGGCTGTTTGCTCCGCTGGGCTGGGATAATTGGAAAGCCGCCGTGGCCGCCTTTACCGGTTTGATTGCCAAGGAGAACGTAGTCGGTACCTTCGGCGTGCTGTTTGGCGGATTTGAAGAGGTTGCGGAAAACGGCTGGCAGATCTGGACGAATATGCGTGGGGCGTTCACGCCTCTGGCCGCGTATTCCTTCCTTACATTCAACCTGCTCTGCGCGCCCTGTTTTGCCGCTATCGGCGCCATCCGCCGTGAGATGAACAGTGCCCGGTGGACGTGGTTCGCCATTGGGTATCAGTGCCTGTTCGCTTATGCCGTGTCATTATGTATTTACCAGCTTGGCAGCCTGTTTACAGGCGGCGGCTTCGGCACATGGACAGCGGTGGTGATTCTGCTCATCGTTTTCTTCCTCTACATGCTGCTGCGGCCCTATAAAGAGGACAATACGAAGAGAATCCATATAAAGGCGAAAGCGTAACAATTGAAACGCTAAAAAGGAGGCTTTGTCAATGTTGCATTTTTTAACCAATTATGGGGGTACTCTGGCCGTCGGGATGATACTGGCTGTGGTAATTGCCGCTGTCATTTTTCGCCTGTGGCGAAACCATAAAAAGGGGCGGCCCTCCTGTAGCTGTGGATGCGATGGCTGCGGGCATGCCTGCAGCTGCGGGACCGAAAACGGGATAACAAGGCCAAAACAGGAAAATCACCAATAAAAACCGTTATAAAAGGCCCGGAGGATATCCTCCGGGCCTTTTGGTGTATGAGATTATTCGTCCAGCGGTGTGATGGTCACCGCACTGACCCGAACGTCGCCGTTGCCTCCAATCAACCGGATGGTGTTGGTTTTGCCCGGCTTAAAGCGGCAGGTGAAATCCGTATAGCCGCTAAAATCGTCCAGTCCGTCAGTTTTAACCGTATTGATAAAGGAGAGGTCCTCATCGTTGACAAACAGGCGCAGCTTTTCATATTTTTCCGCCGCGGCGTACTGGATGCTGATATTATAGCGGCCGCCGCTGCGACCGTCTACCTTAGAGAGCCAGAAATACGCCCCCTCGTTTTCCAGTCCGGCGATAACGTCCCCCTCCAGCCGCGCGCCGCGTCCCAGCATGCAGTCCGCTGCTGGATACATGACCGCCAGCGGGTTTTTCTTTGGGACGGGGCCGACCGACGGCAGGCCTGTTTCGGTCTGGACGACGGTTTTTATGGTACCGTCTTCGTTGAATTCCAGCTTATCGACACAGACCGAGCGCAAATTGCCCCGGTCGGAAATCGCCTGATTGTGATAGAAAGCGTACCACTCGCCTTTATAGGCGACTACGGAACCGTGGCTGGTATCGCAGCCGGTCGGCTCCAGATATACGCCCTTGTAGTCCCACGGGCCAAGGGGACTGTTGCTCATGGCATAACACAGCCGGTTCTGGCCCCGGCCGTTTTCTTCATGATTATCCGAATAGGTCATATAATACACGCCGTCCCGCTTGAACACCCACGAGGCTTCGTGGAAGTCCTCCAGGCCCTCCATATCGAACATCTCGGTTTTCATGCTCATCATGTCCGCGTTCATCTCGCCGCCCTTGGGCATGCCGCCGCCGCCGTAATACATGTACACGCGGCCGTCATCGTCCACAAACACACAAGGATCGATCATGCACCAGCCGCCCAGCCCCTCGATATAGCCGCGATCGACAAAGCCGCGTAGCGGATTGTCACTGGTGGCCACGCCCACTTTAAAGGAATCGTTCCAATGGGAATCGCTGGGATGGGGATAGTAAAAATAATAAGTGCCGTCGCGGTAGGCGCAGTCGGGCGCCCACATAAAGCCGCCCTCCGGCCGGCCCCATGTCACATCGTCGGAGCGGAGGATTTCCCCTTCGTCCCGCCAGTTCACCATGTCTTCGGTTGAAAAGATATGGTATCGGTCCATAAAGTCGCAGCCTTGAGGCGGGTCCATGTCGTGGGAGGCGTATACGTATAGGCGGCCGTCCGCCCACACGTGCGCCGATGGGTCGGCCGTATAAATGCTGGTAATAATGGGATTCTTGCCGGTTTTTTTCATGTTCATCGCCCAGTCCTCTTTTCACGATAAAATGGTACGCCCTACGGGGCTGTACCTGTTGACGCGTTTATTATAAAGGATAGGAAGGGAAAGTGCAATCGCTTTTCACCGGTTTGTACAAGATTTTAATACCCACGCTTTCAAGGGTTAATGCGGCGCCGTATCACTCGCTCAGCAGCGTTTCAAGGTCTTTTACGGAAACGTCCATTCTCTCTGCGGTTTCTTCCATTGTCAGGCCTGTATTCAGAAAGCGGCGAATAACTGTTTTCATGCATTCGCCGACTTCGATCAGGTGGCCGTCGGGGTCGTAAAGCCGGATGACGCGCTGTCCCCAGCCGTGTTCGACCACCCCGCCCAACAGGCGGATGGAGGGGAACCTGTTCAGCTTTTTCAGGAAGTCGTCAAAATGTTCTTCCTCAAAATACAGCTCCATATTATTCGGGCGGGTATGTATCTGGTCTTTTGGCAGGTTCAGCAGCCAGTCGAACTCCGGCTGCAGGGACAAGCCTCCGGTAAAACTGATGTTGATGCCGTAATCCTGGTAAAGCTCCAGGCCGAACAGGTCTTCGTAAAATTTCCGGGATGCGTGGATGTCCGCAACAGACAGGACGGTACCGCCGTAGGTCATACTTTTTCTCCTTTCGGTTCCCGTATCAAGGCGCAGGGAATGTTAAAAACAGTATACTGGATACGGGTATTAAAAAACAAGCCCTGTTCGGGCTTGTTTTCCATTACTCCTCGTCTTGCTCATACGCAAAGAGGTCACCGGGTTCACAGTTAAACGCTTTACATAAGGTGTTCATGGTTTTAAAGCTGATCGCTGTTGTCCGGTGCTCCAGCATATTGTTGATGATGGTGTAATTCGATGATAACAGCTCGTTCAGCCAATACTTGCTGCGTCCGTGTTTCTCCAATAAAGGCTTTAAATTTAAGTATACCATAGATATCACCTTCCCTATAGTCTAGTTTACCCGTAAGTGACAATTATTATCAAGATAATAGAACTAATGCATAAAATATATTTTATGGGTAATATAGGATTGACGTAAAATATTTAAATGGTTATAATAGTAAGGCATTTATGAAAGTAATTATAACCTTAAGGATACTTTTATAAAAATTGGCATGTCAGAGGGTACAGAAAATGGATAAGTGTGTATTTTGTCAATCCACGCAGGGCGTCATAAAACATTTGGGAAAAGCCATCTGCAAAAACTGTCTCCAGTTTCTTTATTATAAATATCAAAAGCAGGAGCGGGAAATAAATAGTCTCTCTCCCCCAAGGCGGTCTCCTTAAAGACTCATACCGGAAAGGCTTTGGCAAGTGTGCCCCTTTTAGCCCCTAATTTTATTCTTTTAGCCGATCATCATATTTTTTCATCCCCTTTCATATCATGTACAAATACAAGGTAACGAGGGGGGATCGCATTGAAAGGGGCTGTTGAGGAAAGGGCCGTGGAACTGGGCGAATACATCGTCGAACATAACGCGACTGTCAGAGCGGCCGCGGGTAAATTCCATATTAGCAAATCGACGGTTCACAAGGACGTATCCGACCGGTTACGGATGGTCAATCCCCAGCTGTATGGACAGGTGAGAAAGGTTCTGGACGTCAATAAAGCGCAGCGGCATATACGGGGCGGCGTAGCCACCCGGGAAAAATATAAACACGAATCGTCACGATAGGGATTGTGCGGATGCGCCTGTTTGTGGTATGGTGGAAACGGGAAGGTGAACACCATGACATACAAACAGGCGTTATCGTATTTGAAGCAGTGCAAAGCCGCCGGGATGACGATGGGACTGTCCCGGATGGAGCGGATTATGGAATTGTGCGGGAACCCGCACCGCCGCTTGAAAACGGTGCATATAGCGGGTACCAACGGCAAAGGCTCGACCGCCCGGATGATCCAGGCCATCGGCGCCGCGGCCGGATACCGGGTGGGGCTGTTTTCGTCCCCCGCCGTGACCGGTCTCCGGGATACCATCAATGTGGACAACCAGGCCATTTCGGAAGAGGCGTTTGCCGCGTGGATCACCCGGCTTAAAAGCGAACAACCCTCCATGGGCCCCGCTGGGCCCTGTTCGGAATTTGAATTGCTTACCGCGGCGGCCTTTGGCTGGTTGGCGGAGCAGCAAACGGATTTCTGCGTGGTGGAGTGCGGCCTCGGCGGCCGAGAGGACGCGACCAATATCCTTCCGCCGCCGCTTATCGCCACGTTCACGCCGGTATCGCTGGATCATACGGCGATTTTAGGGCCTACAGTCGAGGCAATTGCCCGCCAGAAATGCGGTATCATCAAGCCGCCCTGCGGTATCGTGACCGCCCCCGGCCAGCCGCCGGAGGCTCTCGGCGTAATCTATGAAACCGCCGCGCGGTGGGGTCTGAGCGTGCGCCAGCCCCATCGGGCCTCCGCCCGGATAACGGAGGAGGACTGGGGACGTCTCTGCTTTTCCTACGATCATATGGATATTACGCTGCCTCTCACCGGGCGGGTGCAATGCGACAACGCCCTAACCGCCATTGAAACCATGCGGGTCTTGTGTGAAAAGGGCTTTCCGGTTACGTCTGAACAAATCTGTGAGGGATTGTCCGCCGTGCAGATGCCCTGCCGGCAGGAGGTTCTTTCCCGTCATCCCCTGCGGCTGCTGGACGGCGCGCACAACCCGCAGGGCGCACGCACGCTGCGCGAATACCTTGAAGAACACTTCCCGAATGCTGGCATGACGCTGATCACCGGCATGATGCGCGACAAGCAGGTCGAGGAATATCTGGGTGTTCTGGAGCCGATCCTGAGCTCCGTGGTGGTCACCGAGAATTCGTGGCGCGAGCGCGTGATGCCGGCCGACGAGCTTGAGAAGATTGCCGTGGACGTGTTCGGTCGTGACCGTGTGATCAAGGAAGCGAACCTGCCTGACGCGATTCAGACCGCCGTCAATATGGTCGATGCCGAGGACGAGCTGGGCGTGGGCTACGGCCACGGCGTGCTTATCTGCGGCAGCTTCGTCACCGCCGGCGACGCACGCCTGATGCTTGAGGAACACGCCAGCCCCACGATGAGGCAGGCTATGGCCGTTCATCAGCCGGCGGTTGACCCGGACGATTCGGATCAGCCGGCAGACAAGGCCGAGGATGAGGCCGCCGACAACCTCGAGGATTCGGTAAGCCCGGACGACTTCGACGTGTTCGACGTCCTCGGCCTCGGCAAGGAA
>URYP01000021.1 GCA_900552115.1 uncultured Oscillospiraceae bacterium
TGGAGCCAAATGTCTTTTGCTAAGCAAAAAACATCGGAAGAATGGTTGTCGCCGCAAGGCGGCTCCTGCGCTGGGGCGCACCTCCATTTTTCTGGTCTCTGCGAAATTTACTATATAATTAGGGACAAAGCGCTGCCTTGGTCGCGATGCTATGCAAAATGATAAATGCCGGCTTTACGGCTGCCTGGCGGCGAATGATCTATGTTTTGGATGTATAAAGGGGAGTTTCGCATGCCGAACAGCGTTTATGAATGGACATGGGTGTTTTTGCTGTATGCCGTGATAGGATGGTGCTGCGAGGTTGTGTTTGCCGCTGTCAATGAGGGCAAATTTGTTAACCGTGGTTTTCTGGCCGGTCCGGTGTGCCCGGTATATGGGTTCGGCGTTGCCGCTATCCTGTTTTGTCTGCTGCCAGTGTCGAACAATTTGTTTCTGCTGTTTGCGGGTTCGGTGCTGGTAACGTCCCTCATTGAATTTCTTACAGGATTTATTCTGGAGAAGATTTTTCACCAGAAATGGTGGGATTATTCCGACCAGCCCTTCCAGATAGGGGGATACGTCTGCCTGAAATTTTCCCTTTTGTGGGGACTGGCCTGCCTGCTGGTGGTGCGGGTGGTCCATCCGCCGATCATACGGCTGATCCGCTGGGTGCATCCGGTGGCGGGGCACATCCTGCTGGGGGTGGCTCTTATATTGTTGGCGGTAGATTTGGGGATGACGATTGCCGCCCTGATGAAAATTAAAAAACGGGTGCGCCTGCTGCAGCAGATGGAGAACCATATCCGGGAGCTGGCGGAAGGGCTGGGGAAAAACCTGGCTGCCGGGACTGCGGCGGCCGTTAAGGTTAAAGACCGCAACCGGGCAGAGCTGGAAGAACTCCGCCACCGGTATGAGCAGCGATTGCAGGAGCGGGACAAGCGGGCCGCGCGCTTTTACCGGGCGTTTCCGTCCCTGCGCCGTATAAAGGACAGGGAGCTGTCCCAAAAGGTCCGGGAGTGGATTGCCTCTCATAAAGAGCCGTGATCGTCATAAAATCGTAAGACTTCGGCCGGCTTTTCGTAAAGCAACGCACAGTATAACAACAGTACAATCAAAGAAGACAAAAAAGGGGTGGAATCATGCATATTCTGATCGTGGACGACGAGCGGGAAATCGCCGATCTGGTCACACTGTATCTCACCAACGAAGGGTATACGGTTCATACCTGTTATACCGGGCAGGAGGCGCTGGAATGTATTCGCACCCAGCCACTCGACATGGCGATCCTCGACATCATGCTGCCGGATACCGACGGCTTTTCCCTGTGTCGGATCATCCGCAGCCAGTATACATACCCCATTCTCATGCTCACCGCCAAGGTGGAGGATATGGATAAGATTACCGGCTTAACCATCGGCGCCGACGATTATATTACCAAGCCGTTTAACCCGCTGGAGCTGGTGGCGCGTGTCAAGGCGCAGCTGCGGCGTTACAAAAGATATAACGAACCGGAAAAAGAGGAGAAGGCGGACAGCGTGTTCGACTATGGCGGGCTGATCATCAACAACGACACCCATGAGTGCTCTTTGTATGGAAAGCCGGTATCGCTGACGCCTACGGAATTTAAGATATTGTGGACCCTGTGCGAAAGCAATGGCCGGGTGGTATCGGCGGAGGAACTGTTTGAACGGGTGTGGGGCGAAAAATACCTCGACTGTAACAACACCGTGATGGTGCATATCCGGCGTCTGCGGGAAAAGCTCAACGAACCGCCGCGCAAACCGCGCTTTATCAAAACCGTGTGGGGGGTAGGGTACAAAATTGAAAAAAACGATATCTAGGCGGATTAAAAACTCCCTGCTGGGTAAGCTGTTCCTGCGGCTTCTGTTGTTTAACGGCGCCTTTATTATGGGCTTACTGCTGTTCCAACTGGTATACCTTGGTATCCTACAATCCATGTTCGGCACGCTTTGGTACGGGCTGTATGAAATACGGGACGTGTTGCTGGTGCTGATATACATAGGCGGAACCCTGTTTTGCTTTTACTCGACCCTGTCCACGGCGGCAAAATACATTGAAACGATCAGCGGGGCGCTGGATAAAGTCACCGACAGCCGCGAGGTATTGGAGTTTCCCGATGAAATCAAATCGGTGGAGGTATCCCTGCGCAACCTGCAGTATACCATTTACCACAACCAGCAGATGGCGCGGGAAGCCGAACAGAGGAAAAACGATTTGGTGGTGTACTTGGCGCACGATCTCAAGACTCCCCTGACCTCCATTATCGGCTATCTCAGCCTGATGGAGGAATCGCCTGACCTGCCGGTTGAGCAGCGGGCCAAATACACGTCGATTACGCTGGACAAAGCCTACCGTCTGGAACAGCTCATCAACGAATTCTTTGATATCACCCGATTTAATTTGCAGTCGATTACGCTGGAAAACAACCGGATTGACCTGGGCGTTATGCTGCGGCAGCTGGCGGAGGAGTTCTATCCGGTTCTGGCGGAAAAACAGCTGGAAGTCGCGGTGCGGATCGTGGATGAAATTACCCTGATTGGCGACGCGGATAAGCTGGCGCGGGTGTTTGATAATCTTCTGCGCAACGCGGTCAGCTACAGCTATCTCAACACCACAATTGAGATTACGGCGTGGCGGGACGGCGGGTGGGCCGCCATTTCCGTGCGCAACCATGGGGATGAGATTGCTCCCGCTCAGATCGACCGCATATTTGAAAAATTTTTCCGTCTCGATTCCGCCCGGCAGACACGCAGCGGCGGGGCGGGGCTGGGCCTGGCGATCGCCAAGCAGATTGTAGAGCTGCATCAGGGGCGCATTTCGGTGCGCAGCAACGCGGAATACACCGAATTTGTCGTGGCGCTGCCCATCCGGATGTAAGACGATTGCAAGGGGGCCGTATGATTTTCGTAAGGAAATCACGACGAAATAGTCAAATACGACACCTTCCTTGTGGGTATACTAAGAGTATTCACAGGGGAGGTGCTGGTTTTATGAAAACAAAACTTTGGGTAGGCACAGGCGTGGCGGCCGTTGCTTTGCTGGTAACAGCCGGTATTTTATGGAAGGGGATGGACATGCCCGCCCAGTCTGCCGGTAATACGCCGAAAACAACCGGTCTGAAGCTGAGCGAGTCCGGAACGTCCGCCACGGGTAATGTGACCTGGCTGGCGGCCGATGAGTTGAAGGGGCAATCCGGGTTGCTGTCCCTTGTAAACAGTACCTATGCGTGGGATGAAAGCGACAGCCGGCTGGTGAGCATTTATGAAAATAAAAACGACAGCTATTATGTGCGGGATAAGACCGTGATGGTTGAAGAACGGGTTATGGAACCGCTCAACCGCCTGCTAAAGGATTTTTATGAAAAGACCGGCAACCATACCATCAATGTGGTGGCTGGATATCGAACCGCCGACGACCAGCGGTCGATTTATGCGCGCTCCGTATCGGAAAACGGCGCCGCGCATACCGCCCGGTATGTCGCGCAGCCTGGACAGAGCGAACACCATACCGGCCTGGCCGTGGACTTTTCGTTGTTTTTCAATGAATATGTCAGCGGGGACTTTACCGGCCAAGGCGATACCAAATGGATTATGGAAAACGCTTACCGGTACGGTTTTGTACAGCGGTATCCCAAGGGGCGGGAAGCAATCACCGGCGTGGCGGAGGAACCGTGGCATTTTCGATATGTGGGACCAATCCATGCCGCCATTATGCAGGAAAAAAACATCTGCCTGGAAGAATATATTGCCTACCTGAAGACCTTTCCGTATGAGGAGAAGCATCTGCAGGTGAACAGTGACGGACAGGATGTGGAGATTTATTACGCCAAAGGCGACCGCATTCCAGTGCCGAAGGACGCTGAGTATTCGCTGTCAAAAGACAATACCGGCGGCTGTGTGGTTACGATTTTACGCTCATAATCCCAACAGGTGTGCGATGACCGTGTTGGAGACCAGAAACCCTTCCCGGGTCAGCTGGAAACCGTCCGCGGACAGGCGGACCAGCGAGGGGGGCAAGGCCGCCGCTCGCTGCCGCCAGAGGGCGGGCAGGGGCCTGCCGAAGCGGCGACGGAACGCCGGATCGTCAATTCCGGCCGACAGCCGCATACGCAGCATAAGGTATTCTTCCGGGGAGCCTTCTGCGACCGTTTCATCCGGCGGCGTTTCCGGAATAGGGGCATTTCCGGCTATAAACGCGATAAGGTCACGAGGGTAATAGCTCCGCCGCCCATCCGCAAAAGAGTGGGCGGACGGGCCGATGCCGATATAGGGCTGCAAGTTCCAGTATTTCAGGTTGTGCCGGCTTTCCCGACCGGGACGGGCAAAATTGGAAATTTCGTACTGCTGGTAGCCCGCCTGCTCTGCCGCGTCGGCGACGGCCAGATACCGGTCGGCCAGCTCGTCTTCATCGGGTAGGGCCAGCACATCCCGCCGCGCCGCGAAAGGGGTGCCATCTTCGATTTTCAGCAGGTAGGCGGAAAGGTGGGCCGCCCCCCATTCGGCTGCGGAATGCACCGCGGCAACGGCCGATTCCGTGGTCTGGGCGGGGATGCCCAGCATGATATCCAACGACAGGTTATCGATGCCGGCGCGGTGGGCTGCCTCGACTGCCTGACGCGTCTGCTGCGGCGTATGCCGCCGTCCCAGGGCGGACAGCTCCCCCGAGGTTATCGCTTGCATTCCCATGGACAGCCGGTTGCCGCCCGCCGCGGCAAAAGCCCGCAGGAGGGGATAAAGATCGTCGGCGGGGTTGGCCTCTAGCGTGATTTCGGCTCCATGCAGGCCCCATAAACCGGCGGCTTTTTCAATCAGGCGAGTAAGGCGCGCCGGACCGAGCAGGGAGGGGGTTCCCCCGCCGAAATACAGGGTATCGGCCTCCTCGGGAAACCGGGCGTACCAGGCGGATAGCTCTCGCTCCACGGCGGCGGTATACTGATCCAGCCCTTCATCCGTGGGACCGGACAGGGAATAAAAGTCACAATAGGGGCATTTGGAGACGCAAAAAGGGACATGGATATACAGACCGATGGGTTCTGTCATAGCCATGTCCCTCCTGTTTGTGTGGGCGTTAATCTTCATCCAGCTTGAGTACCGCCATAAAGGCTTCCTGCGGAACCTCGACGCTTCCCAGCTGGCGCATACGTTTTTTGCCTTCCTTCTGTTTTTCCAGCAGCTTCTTTTTCCGGGTGATATCGCCGCCGTAGCATTTGGCCAGCACGTCCTTGCGCATGGCACGCACGGTCTCACGGGCGATAATCTTACCTCCTATTGCGGCCTGGATTGGTACCTCAAACAGCTGGCGCGGGATATTGTCCCGCAGCTTCTCGCACATTTTGCGGGCGCGGGCATAGGCGTTGCCCGAAAACACGATGAAGGACAGCGCGTCCACGACGTCGCCGTTGAGCAGGATATCCAGTTTGACGAGGTCGGATTTGACATATCCCTTCAGTTCATAATCGAAGCTGGCATATCCCTTGGTACGAGATTTCAGCGCGTCGAAAAAGTCGTAAACAATCTCGTTGAGCGGCAGTTCATAGTGGATATCCACCCGGGTGGGGTCGAGGTATTTCATGTCGAGGAACACCCCCCGGCGCTGTTGGCACAGCTCCATAATATTACCGACATAATCCTTGGGGGCCAGGATGTGCGCGTTGGCGATCGGCTCTTCCGCCAGGGAAATGGTGCCGGGATCGGGATAATTGGTGGGATTGTCGATATGCAGCACCGTGCCGTCGTTCAGGGTGATGCGGTAAATCACGCTGGGGGCGGTGGTGATCAGGTCCAGGTCGTATTCGCGCTCGAGCCGTTCCTGTACAATCTCCATGTGCAACAGACCGAGAAAGCCGCAGCGGAAACCAAAGCCGAGCGCCACAGAGGTCTCCGGCTCAAAAGTAAGGGAGGCGTCGTTGAGCTGCAGGCGCTCCAGTGCCTCGCGCAGATCCTGGTAGTGGGCGCCGTCCGCCGGGAAGATACCGCAAAAGACCATCGGGTTGACCTTGCGGTACCCGGGCAGCGCCTCCGGCGCGGGCCGGTCGCACAAGGTGACGGTATCGCCCACGCGGGCTTCGCTGACCGTTTTGATAGAGGCGGCAATGTAACCCACCTGGCCGGCCCGCAGCTCGTCGCATGGCTCGAGGCGGCCGGGGCGCATAAGCCCCACTTCCACGACGTCGAACCGGGCGCCGGTCGCCATCATGCGGATGGCGTCGCCGGCCTTGAGGCGGCCCTCTTTGACGCGGATATACACGATAACGCCTTTATAGCTGTCATAATAGCTGTCAAAAATCAACGCCTGCAGGGGGGCGTCGTCGCTGCCGGAAGGCGGCGGCATATGCTGCACAATGGCCTCCAGCACCTCGTCGATGCCAAGCCCCTGTTTAGCGGAAACGAGAGGCGCAAAGGAGGCGTCGATGCCGATGATATCCTCAATTTCCTGCCGCACTTCTTCCGGACGAGCGGAGGGCAGATCGATTTTATTGATAACGGGTACGATTTCCAGCCCATGTTCGGCCGCCAGATAGGTGTTGGCCAGCGTCTGGGCTTCAATCCCCTGTGAGGCATCCACAATGAGGATGGCGCCTTCGCAGGCGGCCAAGGAACGGGACACCTCGTAATTGAAGTCTACATGGCCGGGGGTGTCGATCAGGTTGAACACATACGGTTTCCCATCCTGCGCGTTATAGGATACCGTAACGGCGTGCGCCTTAATGGTGATGCCCCGTTCACGTTCCAGATCCATGCTGTCCAACAGCTGGTCCTCCATATCCCGCAGAGCGACTGCCTGGGTTTTTTCCAAAATGCGGTCGGCCAGCGTGGATTTACCGTGATCAATATGAGCGATGATACAGAAATTGCGGGTTTGGTCGCGGGATATGCCCAATGTCAACACCTCGGCGATTCAGAATAGAGGTAGTATAGCACAGAGTAGCATGGAAATGCAACCGCTGTGCCGGTTTTAAAAAATCGCTCTGCGGAGTTTTCCGCAGAGCGATTTTTTCTAAAACAAGGTACGCCGGATTAACAGCGGCGCGGCTGTTTATTTCATACGGGAAATGGTGACCTGGTCGGAATGCTGCCGGAAAACCGGCGGCATCACCACGTCGGCCAGAGGAGATACCTTCTGCTCCAGATACAGACGGCAAACCGCATCGCCCAACGCCAGGACCAGCAGGAACGCGCCGATCAGCTTAGGCGTAAAGAAGGGGAACTCGACCATGCTGTTGACACAGAAACCGGCGATGAAGGCCAGTACGGTGATCCCGATGCGACGGCTTTCCCCGGTTTGCCGGGTCAGCCGGATGCCGCCCTGCAGCAGCTTGAATCCGGCAAAAACAAAAATGCCCAGGGCGATGATGCCGCCCTCCACCAGAAGCTGCAGCACCAAATTGTGGGCATGCGGCACATTGACGCTGCTTGCCAGCAGCATGCTGCTGGTATTGCCCACGCCGGAACCAATGCCGAAAAGGGGATGGTCAAGAAAGCTTTTCAGGCACAGATACCAGACCTGGAACCGTTCGCTAATGGCTTTATCTGCACCCGGGCCGGTGATCAGCATGCCCGCTGTATTCAGCGCGGAATCCAACGACGGCGTAACGGGTTTGCTGGCGCCGGTTTTGCGAATGGAGAACAGCCGCTCAAACACAGCGGGAGGCGTCACCATAAGCGCGGAAAACGCCGTCAGAAGCACGAGCGAAAGCTTGCGGATGTTGGCCACGGCAAAAATGGCGGCGATCGCCAGCAGAGCCAGATAGCTGCCGCGCGAAAACGAAAAGGCGACGCCGCAGACGGCGAGTAGAAGACAGGCGCGGCTGAACATCCGCAGCCGTGTCCGTTCCCCCGTAAAAGCATAAAGCGCCACAAACGGTATGACCATAACGAGATATTGGGCCATGATGTTGGGATTGGTAAACGTAGCGCAGGCGCGGTCGCCCACTACTTCCAGATTGATGTTGATGGGGGAAATTTTGAACAGGAATGAATCCAGCGGATACCAGACCTGAAGATGGCCGCTGAAGCCAAACAGAACCCGCATGAGGTACTGTATGCAGGCCAGCGCGCCCACACCGCCCGCGGCGGCCGATAAGCCGAGCAGAGCGGTGTCTATCCGCCGGCGGCTGATGAGGACGGTATGCAGCGCCACATAAAGCATCAGCATGACGCCCCACATAATCCAGGAGTAAAAGGCTGAGCCGGCGTCGCGGCTATAGATTATGCCGAGGGATAAAAACACCAGATACACCAGCATGATTTTGCCAAGAGGCCCCACCGTGAACAGGCGCCGATGACGTTTGGCGTCCTGATAGGCGGCGGCTAATGCACCGCCGGCCAAAAACGGCGCCGCATATTCGGGAAGAAGTGGGAGCAGAGCCGTCAGAATAACCGTGATTACCCATGGCTCCATGCGTTTGTTGTTTAAAGATATAGCCCGCAAACGGCTCCCTCCTTTCATTGTTTCATATATTACGTTTCCCACGGTTAAGGCGGAAAACGGCAAAAGATCAACTGTGACTATAGCACAATCCGCAGCGCGGCGCAACGGTTGTTACAAACCTGTTATTTTTTTCGTATATTTTACCACATTGACGCAAAATGGCCATATGCGTCTATACAAATAGTCTTTACCATTTACTATATGATCCGATTTGATTTTTTTGACAAAAATCGGTATACTGTTTTTACCAAATGGAGGAGGGTGTTGTCATGGGCTTTTATCGAAATCGGCCGGCCGCCGCCGCGGTTCTGGCGGCCCTGTTGCTGTCGGGATGCCGCGCCGGAGCGGATAAGCCCGTAATGACCAAAACGGTAGTTGCCCTGAATACGACAGTTGTTTTATCTATTTATGATGATGATGCGGACGAAGGACTTCTGGAAGATTGTGTGCGGGAGATTACGCGTTATGAAAATCTGTTCAGCCGCACTCTGCCGGGCAGCGATATATCCCGCATTAACGCTGCCGGGGGAGAGTGGGTGACCGTTTCCTCCGATACGCTGGCCCTTATCCGGGAGTCGGTGCGCGTCAGTGAAATGAGCGGTGGGGCATTCGATATCACAGTGGAACCGCTGAGCTCCCTGTGGAATTTCACCGGGGATCATCCTCGGGTGCCGGCGGATGCGGCTATTGCCGATGCTGTCGCGCATATCGGATGCGAGCGGATAAACATACAGGGTGACCGGGTGCGGTTGGCGGATCCGGAAGCCGGCATCGATTTGGGCGGCGCCGCCAAGGGCTACATTGCGGACCGGCTGCGGGAATATTTGGAAGAAAATGGCGTTAAGAGCGCACTGATCAATCTGGGCGGCAATGTTTTGGCGATAGGCGGTAAGAATGGCGGAGACTTTTCCATCGGCATTCGCGATCCCGCCGGGGATGAAAGCCTCGCGGCCACCGTGCGGGTGCAGAACCGGTCGGTGGTCACATCCGGCAGCTATGAAAGGGGCTTTACACAGGGCGGCGTCTGGTATCATCATATCCTGGACCCGTCCACCGGCCGGCCGGTGAACAATGGGCTGGCGTCCGTTACGATTCTCAGTGAGAATTCGGTGCTGGGGGATATGCTCTCCACCGCCTGTTTTGTGCTGGGGAGGGAAAAGGGCATGCAGCTAGTTGAAGACATACCGGAAGCGGAAGCCCTGTTTATTGATACGGAAGGCGGTCAATACCGCAGCAGCGGATTCCCACAGGCTTCTTAATGAATGGCGGCACATAAATCCCCCCGGATGGCCTAAGCCTTCCGGGGGGATTTATTGATTTTATTCCGCATGGTCTTCAGGTGCCTTTGACGTGTGAGATGAAAAAATCAGCCATTTACTGAAAATGTAATTCAGGATCAGTACCACCACGTTCATGGCCACCTTGGACAACCCGCCGCCTATATGGGCGATATCGACCATCAGCCACATGCCCAGCTCATCGATGCCGAAGGACAGCAGCCTGGCGGCAAAAAACATCAGCACTTCCAGGAAAAACTGACTCATCCGCTCGTTGTGGCTCTGGAAAACGAACAGTTTATTGGTGACATACGCCACCAACACCGACAAAATCCAGGCGACGCCATTGGCAATCAGCGTGGGGATATCCAGCAAATTGAAGCAGAACTGGAAGGATACGATGTTGACGACCGTTGTAATGGCGCCGAATACCACGTAAAGGACCGTTTCGCGGTTTACCAGCGATGGCCAGCGCTCCCATGCCCACTGGCCGAGAAAGAGGAAAACGGACACGAAACCGCCGCTGCCGACGCACCATAAAAAATCGGACATGGACGGCTGCCGATAGGGAAGCACAAATTGCAGCACCTCCAGCGCCACCGCGAGAATGACGACGCTGGCCAGCCCGCCGACCAGTGCGGAACGACGGTTGGTTCCTTTAATGAGCAATATGGACCAGATTAGCAGCGCCAGGGTCATAAAGAACAGCAATTTGAGCAGCAGCGGCGCCCATTCGATTAAAAAAGAGCCTTCACCGATAATGACAGCCACCGTGTGGCGGGTTATATTCAGCAGCTCCCGCTGAAAAAGCATGACCTGTTCACCGGACATCAGGGTGAAAATCAGGGAGCCGACCACAGCAAGAACGGTCAATACCCGCAGCGTTGTTTCCATAGGGGTACATCTCTTCATGATAGCGTCACTCCTAAAATGCGGGCGGCGTTGCCGCCCATAATCGCAGCGGTTTCTGCCCCGGTAAAGCGATGGGAGGAAAGAAAATCGCGGGTAATCCGCAGCGTCTGTTCCTGGTCGGCCCAGGGAGAATCCGTGCCAAACAGAACCCGATCGGTACCATTTTCACGAATCAATGCCGCAAACAGGTCATGCTGGTCGGGATGATTGGGCAGGCAGTAACAGGTATCCAATACAACGTCCATATCCCTCAGGTGGGCCAGCACATCCTCCCACATCCGATAGCCGCCCATATGCGCCAGGATCATGTTGGCGTCCGGCACCGCCTGCCGCAGGCGGCAAACCCGTTCGGGCGTACAATGGAACGGCGGGGGCTTGCCGATATCCGCGCCCGCGTGGAACACAACCCATAAGCCGTTTTCGGCAGCCGCCCGCACGACGTTTATCGTCGGTTCTTCATCCACATAGCAGTCCTGATATTCTGGATGAAGTTTGATGCCCTTCAGCCCCAGCTCCCGAATGCGGAACACTTCGGCCTGCGCATCCGGGTTTTCCGGGTGTACGCTGCCAAAGGAGCGCAGCCCCGGCCGCTTATCCGTGGCGGCGGCAAAGTCGTTAAGGGTATGGGAGGGCTTGGCGGAGGTAGCGATCGGCAGGACCAGGCTGATATCGATGCCGGCCCTTTGGGAAGAAGCGGCCAGCCCCTCCACCGTCGCGTCAGTGTGTGCCTGCGCGTCGCCGTAGATGTGGGCGTATCGCCGCGCGTTGTCGGTCAGGGATTTCAGCGCGCCGGCCGCAATTTTGGACGGGAAGGCATGGGCGTGTGCGTCGATTATCATAAAACAGTCCTCCTAAACAAAAGAAACGCTGCCGGAAAACCCCATCAGGGCCAGTGCCAGAATTCCCATGTACAGCAGCGAGGCCGGCAAGCCCCGGAACGCGTCGGGCATATCCGGATGATCCGCCCGCCGGTTTCCCTCGGCCAGGACCAAAACCAGCAGGACAAACCCCACGCTGGCGCCGATTCCAAGCCCCACTGCTCCCCAAAAAGTGGCGAAAAACTGGTGGTTAATAATCAGCGCCACACCGATAACCACATTGTTGAAAGCAGCCAGCGGGAGCAAATGCCCGATTCGCCGCGACAAGCGCACGCTTTTTTTCACCAGCCCATAGGCGAACAGGTACAGGAGCGAGACGATGACCACCATCATCAGCGGTCGGAACAGCTTGGACAGATAGGATGTGCCAATCGCCAAGTCCAGCGGATAGGCGATGGCAACGGTCAGAAGGGTAAAAAAGGTGAGCAGACCGCCGAATGGCAGGATATCCGCCGGGCGCCTCACAATCCGCATCATCATGGAGCTGCCGAACCCAGTCGTCAGCACCAGATTTTGAATAAAAGCCGCAGCCAGCAGGTAAATAAGCATATCGCTCATAGGCCGGCCTCCTCACGGCGGCGAAGCAGCCGATTTTTAATATACTGCAGCAGTGCCGCCATAAATCCGAGCAGTAAGAATGCCGCAAAAGGGAGAGCTCCGGAAGGGAACCGTACCCGAAGAGGCAGAGGAATGCCCCACAGTGTACCGTAGGCGGATAGTTCGCGCAGGGAGGAGACCAAGCAGATAACCAGACCAAAACCCAGCGAGGAACCAATAGCGTCCACAGCGGCCATTAGCGGCCGGGTGCCGGCTGAAAAACCGCCGGCGTGGTAAGTGAAAATGGTGCTGACCACCATCAGAGGCAAAAACAGATAGAGGGCGGCGTAAATTTCCGGGGCGATGAGGCGACTGACGACCGCCGCAGCCCCTGTCATCATCAGCATCGCCGCTACCGTATATACTGGGGGATGCAGCCATTTGGGGATGCGGTCGCCGACACCGGCCATGAACAGACAGGAGGGCAGCAGTACAGCCATGGTGCAAAGCGTAAGGGCAACGCCGTATTTCAGCGTTACCCCTCCCGCAATAATCGGACACAACCCCACAGCCTTGACGAGGACAATATTATTGGTGAGAAAAGTGGAGGTGAATATGGGGCGGAGCTGATGATTCATGCGGATCCTCCTTTCCGTCCCGCTGTAATACGGTACACGAACTTCCAGCAGAATC
Source organism: uncultured Oscillospiraceae bacterium (assembly GCA_900552115.1). GTDB lineage: Bacteria > Bacillota > Clostridia > Oscillospirales > Acutalibacteraceae > UMGS1474. The sequence continues at coordinate 12,728 of URYP01000021.1, forward strand.
GGTCGATGACGGGGGAGAAAGCGTTCATAAGCAGAATAGCAAAGCAGGCTCCCTCTTCAAAGCGGCCGAAGGTGCGCAGCAGCATGACGAGCACCCCGCCGCCGATACCGTATACGATGCGGCCCAGCCATCCGCGTGGCGCCGTAGTGGCGGCCGGGAGCAGAAAAATGCCGGAAAACAATAAATAGCCGGAGCATAGCTCCGCTAAAATGACGGTCCATCCGCCGCCGTCTACGCGGGGAAACAATAGGGCGAAAACCGCGCAGGTCAGCAGATACGGAAGCGTGATAAGGGGAGACGTTACCCGGCGCATGAAAAGCACGGCGGCACAGGCCAGCAGCAGGATAGCCGCCGTTGCCCCAACGGGACCGGGTATCTGCCCGAGAAGCCAGGCCGGCGGCGTATAAGCGGGAGCGGTACCGGAGGCCAAAAGTGCGGCTGGCGACGTTTCCGTAGCGATAGCCGCTGCCTGTCCCAGTGGAAGGGGCTGGGACAGGCCAGGCGTGGGATAGGTAAACACATACGTGGGAAAGCACTGTGTTATGACGGCCATAGCCGCTGCCGCCGGATGAAACGGCTCGTGACCACGCCCGCCGAAAGGCATTTTGACAACCAGAACAGCAAAAGCGGCGGCCAAAACCGGCAGCCAATAGGGAGACAGCGGCGACATCAACAGTCCAACCAGCGCACCGGTAACCGTGGCGGAACCATCCGCCAGCGTCGGCCGCCGCATCAGCATACAGGCAAACAGTTCACAGAGGTTGGCGGCGGCGATGCCGGCTACCAGCAGCAGAACCGGCCGGAAGCCATAATAAACCGCAGAAAAAGCGGACAGGGGCAACAGGACAAGCGCCATCGTCCATTCCCGGGAACCGGTACGCTCCACATGACGCAGAAAGGGGGCGGGCGTTGCTTTAAGAGCCATCTGTATCCCCCCAGTTTACTAAAATGCGTCCGCCGGCCTCGGTCGCTTCGCCTACCAAGGCTGCGATATCTCTTCCGGCAGGACAGACGTAGGAGCAGGCGCCGCATCCGTCGCACTGTTCCGGATGCAGGGGAAGAAGCCGGTCGAAATGCATGCTTTCCACCTGCCGCGCGATTTCGCCGGGCATGAGCCGGGCGTGGCATACAGAAACGCATTGTCCGCATCCCAGGCAGGGCTGTGAGCGGGACGGCGCTTCTTTCATTGCCAGCAGACAGGTTACGCCGGGGAGGATGGGCAGCCCGGCGGAGGGAATGGCGACGCCGGTCAGAGCATCCCCCATGATGACCTGAGCGGGATTGCAGCTAAGGCCGCAGAAGCGGAGCAGCTCGCCGGCGGGTGTGCCGAAGGGCGCCCGTATGTTTTGCGGGTGTTCCACCGCGTCGCCGGATACGGTTATCACGACGCTGTTGTGGTTTTCCCGCAGAGTCACGGCACGGTGGAGCGCCAGACAGGCCTGTGCGCCGATGACGCCGGTGCGAATATCGCTGCCGGCGTTGACGAGTGTGGTGACGGGATAGGATTTCGGCACGGAAAACAAGCGGCCGTTAAGTACATCGGGCAGTTTCCGCAGGGCTTTGCGGGATGCCTGGACGGCTATGTGTGACCCGGCGGCGCCCACGGTCTGCGAAGCCAGCCACAAACCGTTGTTGATCTGTTCGCCGGCAGAACGCAGCAAAGCCCATGCGCTGCTGGCGTATGGTTCGGCTTCCACGGCGTCGGCCACCAGGAAGTGGCAGCCTTCCTGCTGCCAGGACTCCAGCTTCTGAAACAGGGGGACGCCGTCGGTTTCGTCGATAATCCCGGCGGCTTTGGCGGCGGCCAGAACCTGCGCCGGCGTAGGCGCCAGCCGTTTATCGGATTCCGGTCGGGGCGTGGGCAGAATGGCGGGACGAATCACGGCGCAGGTCAAAGTCCCATATAATGGATGGGAAAGCTCCCGCAGTCCGTTAAACACGCCGTCTACCGTGGATTTGACGGGCAGCGGATCGTCCTCATCCGGCATGGTCAGCAAATCTCCCTGTGTGACCGCCTCGCCGGGAGAAAACCGGCAGGTAAGGGTCCGGCCCGCGTACGACAGCGGCAGATAGACCCGCTGGATTTGCTGGAACAGCGCCATATCGGCCGAAGCGGCCGGTTCTTTATAGGTAGGAAGAAATAGCCTGCGGGGAAAGCCCCATGCCATAAGCGTCACATCTTTCCGGGCGCCCAGTTTTCTCCTATTGAAAAGGAGCGGCGCAGCGATTATCATAGATTCATAATACAATAAATCTCTATGGATTTTTTACAGACCAAAGGAGGGGTTTGGCTGTGCACATGGAACGTTTAGGGAACGGCTGTCTGACCATTCTTCTGTCCGACCAGGAATTGTCGGGCATGGGCGTTAGTTTTGGCAGCCTGGATTATCAGGAGCCGGAAACCCGGCAGGCGCTTCAGTCACTGTTGACGGCGGCGCGGGAAGAGGCCGGGCTGCCGCCGGAAAAACACATGCTGGTGGAAGCGCTTCCTGTGGAGGACGGGTGCCTGCTGCTGATTACGCCCATGCCTCGCCGCCGCCAGATTCGGATGCGGCGAATGGAAAAACCGCGTGTGTTTTCCGTGGCCGACACCGATAACCTGCTGCGGCTGGCCGCCGGACTGCACAAAACGGTCGGTCATCTGCCGCCGCTGCTCGCCAGCTCGCTGTACCGCTTTGAAGGCGGCTATCGTCTGGTCATATATCCGTCCCGCACGCCGTCCCAGGTATGGCATCTGCTGTCCGAATTCGGGCAGGCGGCCGGAGAAGGGGAAACAGCGGTGGCATTTACCGCGGAACACGGCACCGTCATCACAATCGGGGATGCGCTGGAGCGCCTGATGCAGGCGGTCGGTCAGCCGGCATTATAGCCCGTGGAAAAAGGCCGCCAGCCCGGCCGGGTCGCTGTCCGTAAAAAATCCGCTGCCGACGACGGCCAGATCGGCTCCGGCGGCGGCGAGACGTGCGCCGTTCCCACGGCCGACGCCGCCGTCTACCTCGATGGATACCGGAAGGTTCCGGCGGTCGATTTCCCGGCGGATTGCGGAAACCTTGGGCAGCATCTCTTCACGGAAAGCCTGTCCGCCGAAGCCCGGCTCCACGGTCATCACCAGGATCTGGTCTGTCAGGGACAAAAAAGGATAAACGGCTTCAGGCGGGGTGTCCGGCTTTAAGGACAGCCCCGCTTTTTTTCCGTGTCTGCGGATGGTACGCAGCAGATCTTCGGTGTTTACATCGCTTTCCACATGAAACGTCAAGATATCCGACCCGGCTTTAATAAAATCATCAATCAGGCGATCGGGGGAACAAAGCATCAGGTGCGTATCAAAAGGAAGGGCGGTCAAGGGACGCAGGCATTTAATGACCGGAGGCCCAAAAGTGAGGTTGGGAACGAACGCCCCATCCATGACATCCAGATGCAGCCGGTCGGCGCCCGCCCGGATAACCCGTTCGACTTCATCCGCCAGCCGGGCAAAATCACAGGTCAAAATTGAAGGGCACAACAGCATACTGGACACCATTCCTTAGCATAATTTTTGTAAGTCAGTGCTATTTTATCTTAAAAAGGGGGAAAGGTCAAGAGCGGCGCCATCCTGAGAGCAAAACGGAAGGCGGATAACAAATAGGCAAATTATCTATAAAATCGGCAGGGGACTATTGACACCCTGTGAAAACCATTATAAAATACATTTGATTACGAATGTGCGGATGATTTTATATCTGCCCCGTTCGCTCGATACTATACATAAAAGGAGATAGAAAAATGGACAATAATAACTATGTACCGACTCAGCCCGCGCCCCAAACGCCTCCTCCCGTACCGCAGCAACCCCAGCAACCCGGACAGCCGATGTATACCCAGCCCCCGTATGGCCAGGGCAGCTATACGCCGAACCCCTATTCCCAGCAGCCGCCGCGGGAATCCCTGATCCATCGCCTGTATGGAAAATCCAACAATATTTTGGGATCTTTGCTGACCTGGGTTTCGGTTGTACTGTTTATCCTGACCCCCGTAGCTATTCTGATGGGACTGATTCTGTCGGTCGTATCGGCGGCCGGCAGTTACGGTGGCTTCAGCGGCACGGTTTTTCTGTCGACACTGATCAGCGCGGTTTCCCGTGCGGCCATCTATGCTTTTATGGGTTCCATGCTGGCCTTTGCCAAAAATCGTTTAGATTCCAAATAAATCAGTCTCACTTGGTTGTGTCCGGCGGCCGCTATATGCGGCCGCTTTTTTTATTCCCTTATGTGTAAAAAATAAGCCGAATGTGGTCGAATTTAACGGCGGTTTTCGAATCTATATTTAATGCGTAAGATTTATTACAATTTAATCACAAATTTCTCTATGGAAAGGAAGGCTTTATTATGAAAGAAGCGTTTTGCCCAAAGCCATATGAAAACGAACCAATTACCGTTCGCGTCAATAGGGAAAAGCTGGAGGAAATTGATCGGTTGGCAGCCAAAAACAAAATAAGCCGCAGTGCGTTTGTGAATCAATGCATCGATTATGCTATGGATAACATGGAAATTAAAACCGAGGATGCATAGAAAGCGGTCAGCGTATAGCGGGACAGTCTCATCGGCTACAAACGGAACCTACACGTGATAGGATAACGGTTCAATCTCTTTTAGGTCAGCTTCATGCGGGAGAGTATATACCTTTTTGGCAACAAGGGCCGGGCGCTGCAGCGTCCGGCCCTTGTTTTATTTAACGGTTTGTTACTCCAACTCAAATTGACCGGTATACAATTGGTAATACCTCCCGAGCTGGGACATGAGATCGTCATGGTCGCCGCGTTCTAGGATGGTCCCCTGTTCGATGACCATAATGGCGTTGGAATTCCGCACGGTAGACAGCCGGTGGGCGATGATAAAGGTGGTGCGGTTTTCCATCAGTCGGTCCATACCCTGTTCAATGTGTTTTTCCGTGCGGGTGTCGACGGAACTGGTGGCTTCGTCCAGGATCAGAATGACCGGGTCGGCTACGGCGGCGCGGGCAATATTGAGCAGCTGCCGCTGCCCTTGGGACAGGTTGCCGCCGTCCCCGTCCAGCGGCGTATCATAGCCGTGGGGCAGGCGCTGGATAAATGCATGGGCGTTGGCCAACCGGGCGGCCTCTTCGCATTCTTCATCGGTGGCGTCCAGGCGACCGTAACGGATATTGTCCCGTACGCTGCCGGTAAACAGGTGGGTATCCTGCAGCACCATGGCCAGGCAGCGGCGCAGATCGGGCAGCGCGATTTGACGAATATCGACCCCATCTATGGTGATGCGGCCCTCCTGTATATCATAAAAACGAGTCAGCAGATTGGTGATGGTGGTTTTGCCCGCGCCGGTTGAGCCGACAAAGGCAATTTTTTGGCCGGGTTTGGCATAGAGCGACATATCGCGCAGCACGACCTTCTCCGGCACATACCCAAAAGTCACGTGTTCCAGCCGTACATCCCCGTGCACGGGGATGTGGGAACCGTCCGGATGCTGCCAGACATAGCCTCCGGGTTCCCGGATAAGCCGGATGTCGCCCGCCAAGGGTTCCGGTTCCGTTTCCATATCGAGGATGGCAAATACCCGCTCCGCTCCGGCCAGCGCCGACTGGATCATGGACAACTGGCTGGCAATCTGAGAAACCGGCTGGCCGAACTGCCGGGAAAGGTTCAGAAAGGTCGCGATATTGCCCAGGGTAAAAACGCCCTGCAGAGCCAACGCCCCGCCCACAGTGGCTACCAGTACATAATTGAAGGTGCTGATATGCTGCATCAGGGGGTGGATGACACCGGACACGACCTGCGCTTTGGTGGCCTTCTGCCGGTATTCCTCATTCAGACGGTCAAATCCCTGTTCGACCTGCCGCTCGTGACAGAAAATCTGTACCACTTTCTGTCCCTCCGCCGTTTCCTCCATATACCCGTTAAGGTCGCCCAAAGCTTTCTGCTGTTCGGCAAAATAGCGGTGGCTCCGCTTCATAAATGCTCTGGAAAGCAGGATCATGACCGGAAAGAGGATCATGGTCAGTAGGGTAAGCAGCGGACTGAGGATCAGCATGCTGATCACAGTGCCGATTAGGGAAATGATAGACGAGACCACCTGTACGGACGCGTTGTTCAGCGTTTCACTGACAATGTCCATGTCGTTGGAAAAGCGGGACATAATGTCGCCGTGAGCCTGGGTATCGAAAAAGCGGATGGGAAGCCGCATGATATGCGCATAAAGGTCTTTGCGCATACGGCGTACCATATGCTGGGATATTTTGATCATAGCGCGGCTCTGAATCCAGGTAGCAACCACGCCGACTAGATAAATGATGGTCAGGGCCAGCAGGTACACCGCGGTTTTGCCCAGCCCGTTCCCGGCGGCGATGGTGTCGAAAATGGGGGTCAGCATCCAGGTGGCGGCGAGCTGCGCGCCGGTACTGACCAGGATAAACAGGAATACCAGAATCAGCAGCGGGATATCCTGCCGCAGATAGGCCAGCAGGCGGGTTAAAGTGCGTTTTGTATGACGGGGTTTCTGGGGCGCGGGGCCGGGGCCGCCCGGCCCTGTGCCCATACGGGGTCCTGGCATTAGTCATCGCCTCCTTTCTGCTGGGAGGATACAATCTCCCGGTAGATGGCGTTGCTTTTCATCAGGTCGTCATGGGCGCCGAAACCAGCCACGCGCCCGTTGTCCAGCACCAGGATGCGGTCCGCCGTTTTAATTGAACTGATGCGCTGGGCGATAAGGAACACGGTGGTGTTTTTCAGGTGAAGGGAAAAGCTTTCGCGGATACGGCTTTCCGTATCGGAATCCACCGCACTGGTGGAGTCGTCCAAAATCAGGACGGGAGGCTGCTTAATCATCGCGCGGGCGATGCACAGACGCTGCTTCTGCCCGCCGGAAACATTGACGCCTCCCTGGCTGAGCATACTCTGGTAGCTGTCCGGAAAGCTCATGATGAAATCGTGCGCCTGTGCGTCTTTTGCCGCCTGTTCTACCTGCTCGTCGGTGGCGTCGGGGCGGCCCCAGCGGATATTTTCAGCAATGGTGCCGGTAAACAGCACATTCTGCTGCGGGACCATACCCACACCCTCACGAAGGGTGCGTATGGCATAGTCCCGCACGTCCACACCGTCCACCAGTACGGCGCCTTCGCTGACGTCGTAGAGCCGGGGGATAAGGTTGACCAGGGTGGTCTTGGCCGCGCCTGTCGCGCCAACAACGGCGATGACCTCGCCGGCATGGGCGGTAAAACTGATATCGTCGAGCACCCGGTCGGGGGAGGAGTCCGAATATCGGAAACTGACGTGCCGGAATTCCACCGTCCCGGAAGCAATGGGCGCTGTCACGGCGTTCTCTTTATCGGTAATGGTCGGTTGCTCCGACAGCACCTCTTTCAGCCGGGCGGCGGACGCCCGTGCGCGGGAGAACATCATGATGGCCACGGACATCATCATCATGGACATCAGAATATGCATGATATAGGTGCTGTAGGACATCAGCCCGCCGATGGGCATGTCGCCCCGTTGCACCATGCCGCCGCCCATCCACAGGGCGCCGACGGTGGTGAGATTCATTACCAGCTGCATGAGGGGCATTACCGTGACCATCAGGCCGGAGGCCTTAATGGATATGGAGCAGAGCCGGTCGGCAGCGTCGGCAAATTTGTCCTTTTCGTAATCTTCCCGGACAAAGGATTTGATGACGCGGATATTGGTCACCTATTCCTGTACCCGACGGTTAAGTATATCGATACGCTTCTGCATTTTTTCAAACAGGGGAAATCCCTTGGTGACGATGACCGCGACAATGACCGCGATGACCGGAACGGCGAAAACGGTAACCAGGGCCAGCTTTGCGCTGACCGACAAGGCGTTTATGAGCGCGCCGGTGAACATAGCGGCGGTAAACGTTGTCATCCGCAGGGTCTGGATAAACGTGTTCTGCACGTTGGTCACATCGTTGGTAAGACGCGTAACCAGCGATGCGGAGGAAAACTTGTCCGTATTGGCAAAGGAAAACCGCAGGACGTTGTGGTAAAGCCCTTTGCGCAGGGAGGCGCCGAAACGGAAGGTGCCTCCGGAGATAAACACAATGCCGAGTACGCCGACCACAATCGCGAGCAGGGCCAACAGCACCATGTAGACCGCGTTCTGACCGATAATCTGCATGCGCGCGGGTTCGGACAGCCCTTCGCCGCCAATGGCGTCATCGACAATGCGTGCCATGAAGCGGGGCTGTATGACTTCGCAGACGCCTCCCGCGGCAATAAACAACGGGCCGGCAACCAGCCAGGGCCAGTGGGCCCGGGCAAAGGACAAATAGGACGGGGCGGCGGTTTTAGTCTTCATGAATACCCTCCTGCCCAAGACGGGGCGGAAAAAGCTGCCGCGCCTTGTCGAGTTTTTGCTGCATATGCCGCAGCATCCGATCCATGCCGGCCAGCTCGTCGGGGGAAAAATCCTCATACAGCACTTCGATGATGATGTCGCGCGCCTGCCGGCAGGCTTCATCGAGCGATTCCCCTTTGCTTGTGAGCATTAGGTGTTGGAGCCGGGCGTCGCGGGGATCCCGGCGGCGAAGCACCAGGCCCTCGGCCTCCATGCGCCGGATGGAGACCGCTACCGAAGCCGGGGTAATATTCATGCGGTCGGCGAGCTCTTTCTGTGTAATGCCGGGGGATTGCTGTATCTCAAACAGCATCACCGGCTGCCCGTTAAACAGGCCATGGCTTTGAAAATACTGGCGCATGGTGTTGTGGTGGGCGTGCATGACGTCGTGCAGGCGCCGGTCTACGGCTGCGGGTGTGCACATAACGGTACCTCCTTTTGAATGTTATAGCCTGAATACAGCCATAAAAAAACAAAGCCCCAGGGCTTTGCCCTGAGGCTATTATATCAGATGGTTAAACGTTTATCTATTGGCGGATCGCCATATAATTAAACGTTTAATTAATTACCTTTGGAGATTGTTGCCAATGCTCTGTGTAGAAAGGGAAAAACTTTTTGAATTAGACACAATGGCCTTTTAATTTACAGGAAAAGCTGGTATACTATACCATTATATGAAATGGACGAGGTGATGGCGTTGCAACCGACCAAACAACCGCTGGACGTCGGCGCAGAAATGCTGTGTTTGAGCGACAGCCGATTCAAAACCATGCAGATTACCGTGGCGCTGCTGCTGCCGCTGGCCGAAAAAACGGCGGCCGCCTATGCCCTGCTGCCCTATCTGCTCCGGCGGGGCTGCGCAGACTATCCGGACTTTACCGCGCTTCAGCGCCGGCTGGACGAGCTGTACGGCGCCCGTATCACAGCCGATGTCAGCCGGCTGGGAGAGGCCCAGGCGCTGGTGCTGACCGCGCAGTCGCTGAATGACCGGATGGCCCTCCAAAAAGAACCGGTTGCCGCCGAGTGCGCCGGCCTGCTCTGCCGGATGCTGTTCGACCCCGCTTTGCAGGACGGCCTGTTCCGATCCGCAGACGTGGAGCAGGAGAAACGCTGTCTGATCGAAACGATCGAGTCCGAAATCAATGAAAAACGCCTCTATGCCCGCCGCCGGTGTGAAGAACTCCTGTGCAAAGGGGAGCCTTACGCCATATCCCGTTACGGCCGGGCGGATGAGGTGGCGGCTCTGACGCCGGCGGACGTGACCGGGGCGTGGAAACGGGCGCTTTCCGAAGCGCAGATACGCATCATCGTGCAGGGCGGCGACGGCGACGCGGTTGCCGATGCCTTCCGCCGCCAGTTGTCGGCGATCGACCGCCATCCGGTACCGGTGGTTACCAAAACCGATACGCCGGCCAAGCCGGAGGTGGCGGAAGGCCGGGAGGCCATGGACGTCAATCAGTCCAAGCTGGTGATGGGGTTCCGCCTGCCCATGGCGGAGCCGGACGGCGACGTATCCGCGGCCCGGCTGATGGTGGCTCTGTTCGGAGGCACGCCGCACTCGCTGCTGTTCCGGCATGTGCGGGAGCGGCTGAGCCTTTGCTATTACTGTCTGGCGGGCTTTGACCGCCTAAAAGGCATTATGCTGGTGGACAGCGGCGTACAGCTGGACAAGGTGGAGGAGGCCCGGGCGGAAATCCTGCGCCAGCTCGACAGCGTGCGGCGGGGCGATTTTACCGATGAGGATCTGGAGTCGGCCAAGCGCAGCCTTACCAGCCAGTTTGAAACGGTGCCCGACCTGCAGTCCACGCTGGCCGGGTATTACCTGGCCCAGGCCCTGCTGCCGAAGCTGACCTCTCCGGACAGCGCCGCTGGGGAAGTGGAGGCGGTTACCCGCGAACGTGTCATGGCCGCGGCGCGGAACGTCGCGCTGGACAGCGTTTACCTGATTGCTGAAAAAGGGGGACAGGACGCATGATGAAACAGGAATTTGTGGATAAACGCACCGGGGAAACCTGTGTTCGTATCGATCATCCCTCCGGCCTGCCGATTTTTGTCTGCCCCAAGCCGGGCTATGCTTCCTCCTACGCCGTGTTTGCCACGCGATACGGGTCGATTGACAACGTGTTCCGTATGGGCGGCGATGAGCAGGAAACGGAAGTGCCGGCGGGCATTGCCCATTATCTGGAGCATAAGCTGTTTGAAAGCGAAGACGGAGACGCATTCGAACGATACGCCGCTACCGGCGCGTCGGCCAACGCGTATACCAGCCACGACCGCACGGCGTATCTGTTTACCTGTACCGGGGATATCCGGCCGTCGCTGGAAATACTGCTGGATTTTGTGCAGAAGCCGTATTTTACCGAGCAGACGGTTCAAAAAGAACAGGGCATTATCGGGCAGGAAATCCGCATGTGCGAGGATTCCCCCGCCCGCTGCGTGTTTATCAATATGTTAGAGGCGCTGTATCACCGGCATCCGGTGAATATCGATATCGCCGGCACGGTGGAATCCATTTCCCATATCACGCCCGAATTACTGTACGGCTGCTACCGGTCGTTCTATAACCTGCATAATATGGTGCTGGCCGTGGCGGGCAATGTCACGGTGGAACAGGTACTGGAGGTCGCGGATCGGCTGCTCCGCCCGGCTGAGGCATGGAGTCTCGAACGGGGGGCGATTGAGGAACCGGAAACGGCGGTAAAGGAGCGGGTTGAGCAGATTATGCCGGTGTCCGCGCCGCTGTTCTACTTGGGCTTTAAGGAAAAGGCCCAGCCGGGCGTATATCCCTCGGCCCGCCGGGAAATGGCGGCGGATGTACTGCTGGAACTGATTGCCGGACGTTCCTCTCGGCTGTACGCCTCCCTGATGGCGGACGGACTGATTAACCAGAGCTTCGGGGCGGAGTATTTTTCCGGCCCCGGCTATGCGGTGTCCCTGTTCGGGGGCGAATCCAAAGACCCCGACCGGGTGGCGCAGGCCATCTATGACGAGGCCGACCGCCTGCGGCGGGAGGGTATCGATCCCGCGGCGTTTGCCGCGGCGCGCAACGCCCAGTATGGGCATATGGTGGCCGGGCTGAACAATGTGGAGGAATGCGGGGACATGCTGGTGGACGATTATCTGCGCGATATGCCGCCCTTTGCTATGATCGACGCCGCTGCCACCCTGACCATGGACGACGTCAGGGAGCTGCTGCGGGAAGGTCTGCGGCGGGACGCGGCTTCCCTGTCAATTATACTGCCTGCCGGAAAGGAGGGGGCGTGATGACGGATTATATTGAATTCCCGGGACTGGGTTGGCGATTTGACATTTCCCCCTATTTGCTGAAGGATGTGGAAATATTTGGACTGAATATCAGCATTAAATGGTATGGCCTGCTGATTGCTGTCGGGTTCCTGCTGGCTATCATTTATGCCTTGAAGCGGGCCCGCTCCTTCGATATCGATCCCGACCGGATGATCGATGTGGTGCTGGTGTCCACCCTGATCGCCTTTATTGGGGCGAGGCTCTACTACGTCCTTTTCTCGGATGAACGAGCCGCCTATTTTGCCGACCCCGTTTCCATCCTTTATGTGTGGAACGGGGGCTTGGCCATCTACGGCGGCATCCTGTTTGCCTTTATCGCCGGTGTTTTTATGACCCGCTGGAGGAAAGTGAATACGCTGGCCATGTTCGATTTGGCGTCGCTGGGGTTCCTGATCGGCCAGGCGGTGGGCCGCTGGGGCAATTTCTTTAATCAGGAGGCTTTCGGCGACAATACCACCCTGCCCTGGGGGATGACAGGCAACATCATCCAGTCCGGCGCCCACGGGTCGGAATACGATGCCTTCCTGCCGGTACACCCCACTTTCTTTTATGAGTCCCTCTGGTGCCTGATCGGGTTTATCGTGTTACATATCGTGTCGAAAAAAGCCTACGCGTTTAAAGGCAAAATCTTTTCCCTTTATCTGATCTGGTACGGCGTAGGCCGCTTTGCCATTGAAAGCCTGCGGACCGACAGCCTGTTTATGGGGACCATGCGGGTGTCACAGGTGGTGGCGATTCTCGCCATACTGGCGGGTATCGTGCTGCTGTTGGTGCTGCGATCCCGGCACAATGAGCTGCCGACCGATCTGTTTGCCGGCGAGAGCAGCAGCGAAACAGAAACCGCCGCGCCGGTTCTCAGCGAATCGGCCGGGGACGCCGCAGAGCTGCTGCTCACAGAGGACGCGGCAATCAGCGGCGAACTCGATGCTGCGGAGAACGGGGACAGCCGCGAGGAAGAAACGGCGGATATGGAAGATTATGACGAGAACGACGATGGGGATTCCCCCCGGGATGAAGAATAGAAAGGATGAATAAAGTGGCGACGATTATCAACGGCAAGGAAGTGGCGGCAGCAGTACGCGCCCGTGTAGCGGAGGAAACGGCCGCTCTGAAAAAACGGGGAATCGTCCCCGGGCTGGCGGTCATAATTGTGGGGGACGATCCGGCGTCCCGCGTGTATGTCAACAATAAAAAGAAAGCCTGCGCCGAGGCGGGCATTTACTCCGAAGAATTTGCCCTGCCGGCGGATACCACGCAGGATGAACTCCTGGCCCTGGTGGCCAGCCTGAACGGCCGCAGCGATATCAGCGGTATCCTTTGCCAATTGCCGCTTCCGGCGCATATTGAGGATAAAGCTGTGATTGCGGCCATTTCTCCTATGAAAGATGTGGATGCATTCCATGCGCAGAATGTGGGACATATCATGATCGGCGATTATAATTTCCTGCCTTGTACGCCTGCTGGTGTTATGGAGCTGCTTCACAGCGCGGGTGTGGAAATCGCCGGTAAAAATTGTGTGGTCGTCGGGCGCAGCAACATTGTCGGCAAGCCGATGGCCATGCTGCTGCTGCATGAAAACGGCACCGTGACGATCTGCCATTCGAAAACGGCCAACCTGAAAGAGGTGTGCGCGGGGGCCGATGTGTTGGTGGTAGCAGTAGGCCGTCCTAAATTTGTCACCGGAGATATGGTGAAGCCGGGAGCGGCCGTCATCGACGTGGGCATGGACCGGGATGAGAATGGCAAGCTTTGCGGCGATGTGGATTATGCCTCGGTGGAGCCGGTCGCGGGATATATTACCCCTGTACCCGGCGGCGTAGGGCCGATGACCATCGCGATGCTGCTGAAAAACACGCTGATGGCAGCCAAACTGCAAAACGCGGTGCTGATGGACCGATAAAACCGCCGGCATCTACGAGAAGACTGTGACAATAGGTAAATGGCCCGTCCCCGATTTGATCGGGGACG
>URYP01000022.1 GCA_900552115.1 uncultured Oscillospiraceae bacterium
TTGTCACGCCAGTGGCACAGCTGGGCAGCTATGTGCGGATCGGATAAACGCTGAAAGCATCTAAGCGTGAAGCCGGCCTCAAGATAAGATATCCCACTGAGTTAATCAGGTAAGGTCCCATGAAGACTACATGGTTGATAGGCTGCGTGTGTAAGTGCGGTGACGCATTGAGCTTGGCAGTACTAATAGACCGAGGGCTTGACTAACGCATGTGAAAGGAAACAGGAGCTGGTTTATACTCGCCAGCAGAGAGTTTCGCTTTCGCGAATCAGCGAATCAGATTTGGCAGGAGCGTGTGATGAACGTACCCTGCATGGGATGCAGCAATGCATTCAGGTTCTTACCACTTTGCTTGCGCTTTATTCAGTTCTCTGGGTATGATCCAGAAAAGAATAAGTCGGTGCTGATGGCGGTGAGGGTACACCCGTTCCCATCCCGAACACGGCAGTTAAGCTCACTTGCGCTGAAAATACTTGGCTGGAAGCGGCCCGGGAAAATAAGAAGGCGCCGACACAAAAGACAAGTAGTTGATGGAAACGTCAGCTACTTGTTGCATATTCCTCTCAAGGGCTTGTGAAACAAGGCCATGCGCCGTTTGCCAGGGCATGGCGGCTGGCCGTTGGCGGAATTAAAAACAGGCAGGATATTCTGACAAGCGCATATATTCCTCCTTAGCTCAGTTGGTAGAGCATGCGGCTGTTAACCGCAGGGTCGTTGGTTCGAGCCCAACAGGGGGAGCCAAAAGGAACAGACACTCGAAGGAGTGTCTGTTCCTTTTTACTTTTCTGATAGGCTTGGAGTAAGCACCCTGCGTTAATAGCCGCATCGGCTGTTCACTGGCTCAGGCACCGCCGCTGTCAGTGGCAGATACAGGCGGCGCCAGAGCAGGAAGAAACAAGGAATCTGCACTTTGGCAGCAAGTGGAACGACGATGGTTTTGACAGGCGCGGGTCACGGCGTCTTTGCTTTGCAAAGGCGCTTGCGTGCCCAACAGGGAGAGCCGAAGAAGACGCAATGCCAGTCGCTTTCCGTCTTTCCTCTTCCTTTTAATCGCTGACTACCAACGCCCTCGCTCCCCTCCCTTTGCTGTGCTTTCTAGGATACGATGGAAAGCCTGTATTTTTGCCCCGGCGACGTGTCTCTTACAGGACTGCAAAGACAAGTGTGATTCTTTAATGTTTCCTATTTTCTTTTCAATTAGCGCGGCTTTGATCGGCCTACTTCCTTTTGGCAACATATGTTTGGGGTAGGTAAAGCTTTGTTTATGCTTACGAGATCAATAAGGTATCTTTTATCCTCTTAAAATATGCTTGCTTCATTATTACCAGATATATGAGCCGATACGGTGCGACTTGTTTCTATCCAGATTGACAAAGTTGGCTCAAAGGTGTATAGTAAATATATATACAATTAGGTGAATCCATTAGGACTCAGCGGATTATTTGGAAAGAACGGCTGTAACAGGTTCTTTCTGTTTTTATGATAGAAAGGATTACTATATATGACTTTACGGGAACTGGCGGGGATATTGCCTCTGGATTATGATGGGGCTGTCGCCCGGTTTGGTGGAAATGAGGCTTTGTATGGTCGTTTTCTGAATAAATTCTTGCAGGATGGCACATATGATGCTTTAAAACAGGCCGTTGCTGCTCAGGATTACGATCAGGTGGAACGGCAGGCACATACACTTAAAGGGGTGACTGCAAACTTGGGGCTCCAGCGGTTAAGCGAGCACAGCGACCATCTGGTGCAGGCGGTCCGTCAAGAAGCACGGGATCAAATTATGCCTCTATTTTCGAAATTACAGGAGCAATATCAAATCACAATAAGAGCCTTAACCCAATTGTCCGATGGATAAACAGGCATGAAATCTGCATAACCGGACGATGCTTCGGTGTAGCTGAGGGGGAGAGACCCGTATGTATAAAGAACGGAATTGTCTGTTGATCGTGGATGATATGGAAATCAATAGGGCGATTCTCTGTGAGGCGTTTAAACAGGATTATGAGCTGCTGGAGGCCGAAAACGGAGAACAGGCGCTGGAACTTTTAGCAAGATACCCTGCCCGTATTGCGGCTGTGCTGCTGGATGTCGTCATGCCTGTCATGGATGGATTTGAAGCGTTGGAGCATATGTACACGGAAGGCTACATGCAAAAAATTCCGGTGTTTCTGATTACGGCGGATTGTACGGAAAAAAATATACGCCGCGGGTATGACATGGGCGTGGTGGATACCATTGGAAAACCGATCATTCCTTATTTTGTCCAACGCCGGGTCAACAGCGTTGTCGAGCTGTACCAGGCGCGGGAACAGCTGAGCGGCGTGGTACAGGTTCAGGAACAGGCGCTGGCTGAAAAAGCGATTGAAATTCAGGAACTGAACAGTTCCATAATCGAGACACTGTCCACGGCGATTGAATTCCGGGATTGCGAGTCCGGCGGGCATGTGCGCCGGATCCGGGATTTGACGAAACTGTTTTTGGAAGATTTGAGGGAAATCGGCTTTGAGGGCTGTGCGGTTACCGATGAACAGATTGAGCAAATCGCCACGGCGGCCATTATGCATGACGTGGGAAAAATTGCCATACCGGACAGAATCCTGAACAAGCCCGGCCGGTTGACGCCGGAAGAATTTGAAGTGATGAAGACCCATACGATCAAGGGATGCGAGTTGTTGGAGCGTATACCCAAAAGCCGTGATAATCCGATATATCGGTACGCTTATGATATTTGCCGCCACCACCATGAAAAATGGGACGGCAATGGATATCCGGACGGACTGAAGGGCGAGCAGATCAGCATTTGGTCTCAGGTAGTGTCTTTAGCCGACTGTTACGATGCGCTGACCAGCGAACGGGTGTACAAGCCACCATATTCTCCGCCGGAAGCTGTCAATATGATATTAAATGGGGAGTGTGGCGCATTTAATCCGACGTTGCTTCGCACTTTTGAAAAGTTGCAGGACCGTATTCGCCGTGCCAATGAGGAATCGTGACGACTACCTGTACAAGTTATTTAATAACTGGAGAGCGCTGGGGCAAAGCATCCCGGCGCTTTTTTGACAAAACACCGGATTGGCTCAAGGAATCATCACGGAAAATGCTTTAATTCAGGAGTTGCCGCCTCATATGTGGAACATTCAAAGGGGAAACGTGGCAAATCGATTCTCTTTAAAACGGTATTGGTAAAGGCTAAAAGAGTATGACGGGTATTTTAAGAAAAAGATGAATAAACTTGACATCCATAAATTGGATATTGAGTACAATCATTATCGAACATAAACAAAATCAATTGACAATGATAAATCAAAAGAGTATACTGTGGTTAAATCGCTGGGGGCATAAGGCTTTTGCCGCATACACATGCGGACGAGAATAAAGCAAACAAATCTATCAATAACAAGGGGAGTGTGCACGGATGAAAAAGAGACGATTGCTAGCACTGACCATGGCGGCGGCTATGACATTTAGCTTTGCGGCCTGTAACGACACAGGCAACAAGGACGACAGCAACAATTCAAGCGGTGGGGGTACGTCGGACAAAGCCAAAATTGGTGTTTCCATGCCGACAAAATCTCTGCAGCGTTGGAACCAGGATGGGTCCAACATGAAGGAACAGCTGGAAAAATCCGGCTACGAAGTCGATTTGCAGTACGCGGGCGACAATGAAATTTCCATGCAGGTCAGCCAGGTTGAAAACATGATTACCGGCGGCTGCGATGTGATTGTTATCGCCTCTATCGACGGCTCTTCCCTGACTGAGGCGCTGAAAGGCGCGAAAGAAAAGAACATACCGGTTATCGCTTATGATCGCCTGATCATGAACTCGGATGCGGTTAAATACTATGCCACCTTTGACAACTATCTGGTGGGCAAAACGCAGGGCGAGTTTATCCGTGACACGCTGGATCTGGAAAACAAAGACGGCCCGTTCAACATCGAGTTGTTCACCGGCTCGGCCGATGATAACAATGTCAACTTCTTCTTTGGCGGCGCGATGGATGTCCTGAAACCGTATATTGACAGCGGCAAACTGGTGGTACCCTCCAAGCAGACCACGAAAGACCAGTGCGCCACTGAGAACTGGTCCAGTGAAAAGGCCCAGTCCCGTATGGAAAATCTGATTTCTTCTCAGGGCTATGGCCCCAACAAGAAAAAGCTGGATGCGGTTCTCTGCTCCAACGACTCGGTTTCCCTGGGTGTACAGAATGCGCTGAAATCGGCTGGCTATACGGCGGATAATCATCCGGTCGTGACTGGTCAGGACTGCGATAAACCCAATGTTAAGAACATTAAAGACGGCATGCAGAATATGTCCATCTTTAAGGATACCCGTCTGCTGGCCAACAAAGTGGTGGCCATGGTTGACGCGGTGGTTAAAGGAACCGAGCCTGAAGTGAACAACACGACGGATTACGACAACGGAACAGGTAAAATTCCGTCGTATCTGTGCCAGGTTGAAACCATCACGAAAGACAATTATCAGGCTAAACTGATCGACAGTGGTTATTACACCGAAGCGGACATTGCCTAAAGTGTTGTAGTGTCCTTGGCAATCCCGTAAATCGGCTGTCAGCCGCAGAGAAACGGGCAGACGGCGAGCGCGTCGTCTGCCCGTTTTTTAATATGGATGGGAGGTTATTCCCTTGGCAGATATCATTTTGGAAATGAAAAACATTACCAAGCGATTTTCTGGGGTCAAAGCGCTGAACAACGTCAGCTTTGAAGTGGAGCGGGGCGAAATACACGCGCTGGTAGGCGAAAACGGCGCCGGCAAATCCACACTGATGAATGTCCTGAGCGGCACCTATCCCCATGGTTCGTATGAGGGCGATATCCTGTTTGAAGGCGAAACCTGTGAGTTTAAAACCATTAAAGACAGTGAGGCCAAAGGAATTGTAATCATACATCAGGAGCTGGCGCTAATTCCGTATTTGTCTATAGGTGAAAACATATTTTTGGGAAACGAGCGCGGCAGCGCAGCCCGCATTGATTGGGACGAAACATACAACCGTGCAGATGAGCTTCTTAAACAAGTGGGACTGCACGAATCCAGCCACACGCAGATTAAAGATATCGGGGTAGGTAAACAGCAGTTGGTGGAGATCGCCAAGGCGTTGTCCAAAAATGTGAAATTGCTTATTCTGGATGAGCCGACTTCGTCTTTGAACGAGGCGGACAGTCAGGCCTTATTAGACCTGCTTCTTACCTTTAAAGAGCAGGGGATGACATCCATTATTATATCGCATAAACTCAACGAGATCGAATATGTCGCCGATAAAATCACCATTATTCGGGATGGTGCCACTATTGAGACACTGGATAAGCGGACAGAAGAGGTTTCAGAGGCTCGTATTATTAAAGGAATGGTGGGGCGCGATTTATCCGACCGGTTTCCTCCGCGTGAGCCGCACATCGGCGAGGTCGTTCTTGAACTGAAGGACTGGACGGTCTATCATCCCCAGATCGAGGACAGGAAGGTCTGCGACGATATCAATCTGAATGTACGAAAAGGTGAAATAGTGGGAATTTCCGGCTTAATGGGCGCGGGCCGCACCGAGCTGGCCATGTCGATTTTTGGCAAAAGCTACGGGACGAAAATCACCGGTTCACTGCTGATTCATGGGAAGGAAACACGCCTTAAGAATGTGCAGGAAGCCATTAAAGCGGGTCTGGCATACGTGACGGAAGACCGCAAGGGGAACGGACTGATTTTATCGAATCCCATACGGATCAATACCACATTGGCCCGGCTGGATAAAGTATCCAACCATCAGGTGATCGATCGGGATAAAGAATATCAAGTGGCGGAAGAGTTCCGCGACGCGCTCAAGACGAAATGCCCAACGGTTGAGCAAAATGTGGAAAATCTGTCCGGCGGCAACCAGCAAAAGGTTTTGCTGGCCAAATGGATGTTTGCCGATCCGGATATTTTGATTCTCGACGAACCGACGCGTGGTATCGACGTGGGCGCGAAATATGAGATTTACTGTATTATGAACCAACTGGTCAAAGAGGGCAAATCGGTCATTATGATCTCCTCCGAATTGCCCGAGATCCTCGGCATGAGCGACCGTGTATATGTTATGAATGAAGGCAAGATGGTCGCAGAGTTGGATAGATCTGAAGCGACGCAGGAAAAAATCATGGCCAAGATCCTGCAGTCCAGCGCGCAGAAATAAAGGAGTGTTGAGAAAATGACTAAGGTGAAGCAAGCTCTCCGCAAAAACACTATGCTGATTGCACTGATCGGGGTCATGGCGCTGTTCCAGGTTCTGATTATGATTATGGACAAAGGCTCTTTGCTGGATCCGCAGAACATTTCCAATTTAATCCTTCAAAACAGTTATGTCGTTATTCTAGCCACCGGTATGCTGATGTGTATTTTAACCGGCGGTAATATTGATTTGTCTGTTGGCTCCATTGTCGCCTTTGTGGGTGCCATAGCCGGCGATTTGATTATTAATAAGAATGTCAATATCTATTTGACCATTCTGGTTTGCCTGATTGTCGGTATTCTAATCGGTGTTTGGCAGGGATTCTGGATTGCCTACGCACGTATTCCCGCGTTTATCGTAACGCTGGCCGGTATGCTAATCTGGCGCGGCCTGGCCAACGTCGTTTTGCAGGGCTTGACCCTGGCGCCCTTCCCGGACGATTTCCTGATGTACTTCTCCAGCTATCTGCCCGGCGACATCGCTCCGGAGCTGTCACTGCCTGTGACATTGATTGTGGGAGCGGTTGGCTGTGCCATTCTGATTCTGACAACACTGCTCAGCCGTGCCAAAAAACGCCGGAAAGGCTATAAGCTGGACAGTCTGGCAGGAATGATCGCACGTCTGGTACTCATCAGTGCGGTTGTTATGGCTGCGTCCTTCCAGTTAGGCCGGCACAAAGGTATCCCGGTTGTTTTGATCCTGCTGCTGGTCATCGTTCTGGCTTATACATACTTTACCAATCGCACGGTTCCCGGCCGGCACCTGTATGCGCTGGGCGGCAACGAAAAGGCTACCAAGCTGTCGGGTATCAACACCAACCGCGTTATGTTTTTCGCCTATGTCAACATGGCGTTCCTGTCTGCTGTTGCGGCGCTGGTCTGTGTGGCCCGCTTTAATTCGGCGGCACCTTCGGCCGGCAACAGCTACGAGCTGGATGCGATTGGCTCCTGTTTCATCGGCGGCGCTTCCGCTTACGGCGGAACCGGTACAGTGGGCGGCGCGGTCATCGGCGCTATCTTTATGGGTGTTCTGAACAACGGTATGTCCATTCTGGGTGTAGACTCCAACTGGCAGCGAGTGGTCAAGGGCCTGGTTCTACTGCTGGCGGTCGTCTTCGATGTTCTCAGCAAAAAACGGGCCAAAGAGGAATAAGTCGTATACGAAAAAAGCCTTCCGGCACTGAAGCGCCGGAAGGCTTTTTTATATGCCAATACAGGGGATCAGGATATAACGTCCGGCTCGTCTTTTTCATTGATCGAGAGCCGGTTATACAGAGACAGCCGAGCGGGATTGTCGCCATCATTGTCTATAGAGAAGCCATTGTAACGCATCATGTTGACCACGGTTGCCTCACCGCCCTGCGCATGGAGATAAGGCCCGGCCGGATTCAGGTTATCGGATCCGGTATTCAGCACACAAACCTGGCTGCTTCTGCGTATGTCCAAATAGGTATGGACTCCATATGCGAAACCATTCAGAATGGTTTGGCGGTGAACATTCTCAATGCTGTAGATGACAGTATGGCTCCGCGTGATGGGATCCATCAGGCGGGGGAAACCATGACGTTCGTCAATCATAACCGGTGAATCCGGGAACAGGGAGGTATACAGGTCTTTTTGATACCGCAGCTGAACCGTACCATTCTGGAGACAGCCTTCTACAAAGCCGTCTTCGCAGTCCGCCAGGCGGAAAGCATTATAATAGCAGCAGGTGGTTACCTTTTTAATAAAATGCCGGTCACAGCCGGTAAAATCGATGCCATAGCAAGCACCGGCAATGGCCAGGTTTACCGCGAACACGCCGGCCCCCATGCCGCGCACGGCATAGGGATAGGCCCGAACCGTCACGGCGTTGTCTTCACCCTGCGGGCCGTTTTCAGGATAAAGAATCCGCAGGCCGGATATACCGGCGGTTTCGCCGGCCAGGGTGATCAGGGCCGTATCCGTTTGGGGATGAGGGGTATCGCTGCCACAAAAGGCAAACAGCTTAGTCCCGGCACTGGAGTGCCGTTGATCGCGCACAGGTACTGGAGAGCATCCCATCAGGACTACGCCGGCGGGTACGGTAAGGGGGGCTTCCAGCCGGTAGTTGCCGGCCGGCAGATAAACCGCGCCGCCGGTCAGGGCCGCGTCGTCCAGCGCCCGCTGGATGGATGCCGCCGCGTCGGTATGCGCGGTGGTATCCGCATTGTACGGGGCGGACGCGGCATTATAGAGATGAGCCGCCGGCCGGAAGGGCGCAAGATCATACCGGGGACTGTCCACCGGCTTATCCGGATGCTCCTGCAGGATATGGTTTCCGGATACGGGGCCGTTTATCACCGTGCCGGTCATTTTGACAAGGCCGTCGGTATGATTGATAACCGCATGATCCGTACCGCAGATACGACTATTAGCAATCAGCGTTCCCCAACGGGTGTCGATCGATTCTACCTGTATACCGATGTCACAGTCCGACACGTCCAGATCAAAAAACGATCCGGCAAATTCTATTCGTTTTCCTTTAACAATCCGCACGCCGATACGGTAATGATCCAGCTTGAAATTAGTAAGCTGCGTCCATTCCAGATCTCCCAGAATCAGGCCGGTGCCATGCGCGCGGGTATAGGCGTTGCATTTGTCCAGAGGAGCAGGCGTCAGCCCGCTGCCCGCGTTCGCCCAATAGGTATTGGAGGCGGTAATGTTTTTCCACGTACCGACGTCCGATTGGTTATAAGCCTCCGCAATATTGTACAGAAACGTGCCCTTGAGAGTATCCAGGCTCATCATCTCATGCACACCGCCCTCGACGTTGGCGCCGACGCCTTTATAGCCGTTGATCACGGTGCAGTTCATAATGGAATGCAGCATATCCCCGGCAATATAAAAGGTGAATGGATAGGGCTTTACATCATCAATGGACTGGTCCGGATAATAAACGGTCAATCCGCAGACACCGGCGCTGCCCCTCACAGTCAGCAGGGCAGGAAGGTTTTCATCCGAGCTGGGGACATCAGCCAATAGTATGGTGCCGTAGTCCGTTCCCAGATCGGGGTCCTGCCAATCTCCCCGCAGGGTGACAAACGAGGGGATAACGAGCGGCTCGGTGATCCGGTAGCGGCCGGCGGGAAGAAACACCGTGCCCCCGCCAATGGCTTCGCAGTCCAGCAAAGCCTGGCGTATGGCCTGCGTGCTGTCGGACAGACCGGTTGCATCCGCCGCATACGGCGCTTCGGTTGCGATCAGATCGGCCACAACGATGTCGGTGGTGGGGTAACGGGTGGTAACGAGTGTGGGCTGGTGTTGGTTCATACAAACAACCTCCTGGGTATCTCTGCCGGCAGCAGGGATAGGAATATATTAACTTATTATATCGAAATGCCTTTCTAAGTCAACCATAAATATGGAAAACCCACAAAACCGGGAATATGACGGGTTTAGGCTGGTTTACCGTTTGAAAACCGGCTATTTCACCTGTAAAAATGCCTTTGTTGTGGAAGGTTCCTGTTGTAAACAAAGCGTGACAAGGGACATGCAGGTAAAAAACACAAGACGGGCCCATTGCAGTTGGGCAGGTTTCCCAAAATAAACAGGCGCCGAAAAGCTTTTGCACGGAGTGTTGACGGACGGCAGGAAACGCGATATAATAAAAACCTATGGAATACAGCGGAGGTGACCCTATGGCAGGTTTCCCAAAAAAGACACCGACGATTTTTTTCTGGTTGTCTCTTTTATCGTCCGCAGCGGCGATTGTCATGATGTTCTTAAACTGGTTTTCTTTTTTGGCACTGACCTTTGGCAACAACAATATTCAGGAAACCTATACCTTGCTGCAGGTTGATAAATTTATCATAACTGTCAGCAAATATGTGCCCCTGAAGGATGCGGAGTGGGCGGCCACGGTTGCGCTGGGCGCGGTTATTGCTGTCGTGGCGCTGAATGCGGTGCATATATTATGGTCGCTGATAACCATAAGGCGCAACACGCCGCGCGGTATTCTGCCGGGACTGGCCGGGCTGCTGGTAGGCGGTGGTTCACTGATCGCTTATGCGTCTTTCAGCGCCTATATCGATCGCACCCAACTGGATGAATACGTGACTACGATATTTACCACGTCGGCTATGCCGTATATTCTGATTATGCTGGCTGTGGCGACGGTTGTGTTTTCTTTGCTCAATCGCCAGGAAAGCCGTGCCCTGTATGCGGTGAAACATCCTCGCGCTTTTGAATTTCCACCGGAGAATCCGGAAGTGGTGTAAACTCTTATGTGATAGGAAAAAGCCTCCGCTTAAAAGCGGAGGCTTTTTTATCTGGTCTTTAACCCTTAAATGCCTTCGTTCTGAGGGATTTTCGGCAGGGAGTCAAATCCTTTTTGCAAGTCCTCGTCGGTGGGGACATAGTCCGACATCGCGCCGTCCAGATAGGCTTCATACGCGGTCATATCGAAATAGCCCGTACCGGTCAGACCAAATAGTATGGTTTTCTCTTCGCCGGTTTCCTTGCATTTCAGGGCTTCATCAATGGCTCCGCGGATGGCGTGCGCCGATTCAGGCGCTGGCAGGATGGTTTCTTTTTTGGCAAACAGGACCGCCGCTTCAAAAACGCGGGTTTGCTCATAAGACACCGCTTCCATATATCCGTCGTGGTACAGCTTGGAGAGGATGGGGCTCATACCGTGGTAACGAAGACCGCCGGCATGATTGGCCGCCGGGATAAACCCACTGCCAAGGGTGTACATCCGTGCCAGGGGCGTCACCTTTCCGGTGTCGCAGAAGTCGTAGGCATATTTGCCGCGGGTTAGCGAGGGGCAGGAAGCCGGTTCCACGGCAACGATACGGGGATTGCGGATGCCTTCCAGCTTATCGGCCATAAAGGGGGCGATAAGGCCACCAAGATTGGAGCCGCCTCCGGCACATCCCACCACTACGTCGGGATATTCGCCAAGTTCCTCCATGGCCGTTTTGCTTTCCAGGCCGATCACGGACTGATGCAGTAGCACTTGGTTCAGGACCGAACCGAGCACATAGCGCTTTTCCCCGTTGCTGGCTACCGCCGCCTCCACCGCTTCGGATATGGCACAGCCCAGGGAGCCGGTCGTGCCGGGGTTTTCAGCCAGGATCTGACGGCCGACCTGCGTTTCGAGCGAGGGGGAAGCGGTCACATTGCCGTCAAACACCCGCATAACGGCTTTGCGGAAGGGCTTTTGTTCATACGAACATTTCACCATATACACATCGCAGTCCAGTCCAAAATAGCTGCAGGCTTCCGAAAGAGCGGTACCCCATTGGCCGGCGCCGGTTTCGGTGGTTACGCCTTTCAGCCCCTGCTTTTTGGCGTAATACGCTTGGGCCACGGCAGAATTCAGTTTGTGACTGCCGGAGGTGTTGTTGCCTTCAAATTTATAATAAATTTTGGCCGGCGTCCCCAGTGCCTTTTCCAGGCTGTAGGCGCGGATCAGGGGAGAGGGCCGATACATTTTGTAAATATCCAGGATTTCATCCGGAATGTCGATAAACGCGGTTTGGCCATCCAGCTCCTGATGCGCCAATTCTTTGCAAAAGATTGGGTATAATTCGGCTTCCGACAAGGGCGCCAGCGTACCGGGATTAAGCAGGGGATCGGGCTGCTCTTTCATCACGGCGCGCAGGTTAAACCATCTCTTCGGAATCTGGTCTTCGGATAAATACAGGCGATGGGGAATGGTTTTCATGGTACATCTCTCCTTTTTAAGTCAGGCTCCCTTGGAAGAAAACAAAAAAAGCCTTTGTCCCAAGAACAATCATGTTTCTGGGACAAAGGCTTGTAACCTCTGCGGTACCACCCGGATTGACGTGCCCTGCACGCCCTCTCGATTCCACAGACCGCGCGAGTCTGTGCTCCCCGGATAACGGGTGGAGTCCCCGTGTAGCTACTTGGCCCGCCCGGGACCGTTCGCATCCCCCTCAGAAGTCCATTCCCTCCGGTTCCCCCTGCCGTGTTTCCACCATCCACAGCTCTCTGAAAGGCTTTCCCGAAAGTACTCCTCTTCATCATCGGTTTGTCAAATTCTGTTTGTTTTATTATATGGCCGACAGGCGCGGATGTCAAGAAAAAGTTTATATGCCTGTGGGGGATATAAAACCGGATGCTATTTTTTGAAACGAGGGTAGGCAATGCCTCCAACGGTTCAGCGCCTCCCGCTAGTGACGGGGCAGGACATCTCCCTCGTCAAATCGTTTTTTCAGCTTCTCCAACGCTTTTTTTTCTATACGGGATACATAGGAGCGGGAGATACCCAGGGTTTTGGCCACTTCCCGTTGGGTTCTCTCCTTTCCCGCGAGGCCATACCGCCACTGGATCACCTGTTGCTCCCGTTCGTCCAGCGCCTCAGCAATATAGCGGCGCAGCTTTTCGGCATTTAGTTTCAGCTCCAGATCATCCACAATGGTATCGTCCTGCGCCAGCACGTCGATCAGTGTCAGCTGCTGGCCATCCTTATCGGTATCAATCGGCTCGGAGATGGATACGTCCTGCGCCGACTTTTTTCCAGCCCGAAAGTGCATGAGAATTTCGTTCGCAACCCCCTCGCAGCGGCTCTCCACCCTCCACCCACATTGAGCCACTGGAATCGTTGCTATTGCTGGATTCTTCGTCCTGAGCGCCTTTTACGCCGGACAGGTCAACCTCCGCCTCACGGGAGCCGAACAGGTAGACTTGCATGTTCTGGCCGTCCCATTCTACCCGTTCGATAAAGACACGGAGCGCCGCCCTCTTTTGTTCCACGCTCATATTGTCCACCGTATCGCCAAAGGATTGGAGCATTTGCCGGAGCATGTCAAACTCTTCATCGGAATAGGCGTCTTTCTTGCTGAGGGATACCAGTTCCTCTATCCGCTGTTCCGCTTTCTTGCTCTTGGCGTCCAGTTCGTTGATTTGGCTGATAATATGGTCGTATGCCGCCGTGCCCTCCGACCTCGCCATCACATTCACCAGTGAGGATATTTCCTTTTGGTTATCCCCCAGCGTTTTCCTCAGCCCGTCAAGCTGCCGGTCAATTTCCTGCCCGTGCGTTTGTATTTCCAGCTTGGTGCGCTCCAATCCTTGAATAAAATCGGAGCTGTTCGCGGACAGCTTTTTGATTTCCTCGATAATCGCCTTATCCAGCGTATTGCCGTTGATGGTTTTCATATCGCAGTTCTTACGGCGGCTCTTTTCTTTCATTTCACACATATAGGTGTAAATCCGTTCTCCTGCCGCGTTCTTCCGTGAGGTCAGCTTGGGACGCATGAAGCCGCCGCATTTGCCACAGAACAGGAGGCCGGACAGCAGCGCCACGTTGCTCCGCGGCTTGCGGTAGGATTTTGAGGCGTTATTCGCCAATAGCTGTTGCGTCTTAATCCAATCCGCGCCGCTTATCAGACCATGATGTTTACCTACGGCGATAATCCATTCTTCCACGTCCCGTATCTCGTGCGCCTTGCTCGCCTTTTGATTGGTCTTGTTGTAGGCGATAACCCCGTTCTTCCCGTTGAAGTCGGCTTGTTCCGCATACAGTTCGATACCCAGTTCTTCAAAGTAGTTCCATGCGTCCGCGTCCGCCCGCATGTATACCGGGTTTTGCAGAATGTTCTTAATGGAAAAACGGGTGTAATCCTTG
The DNA here is from genome assembly GCA_900552115.1 of uncultured Oscillospiraceae bacterium. Classification (GTDB taxonomy): domain Bacteria; phylum Bacillota; class Clostridia; order Oscillospirales; family Acutalibacteraceae; genus UMGS1474. The sequence continues at coordinate 13,833 of URYP01000022.1, forward strand.
TCGTTCTTGGTGGTGATATGGTGCTGTAAGAGATAGGTTTCCACTTTGGTGAGGGAATCCATTTCAAGGAAAAGACGGAATATCATCCTTACCAGTTCAGCCTCTTCCGGCACGGTCTCCAGCTTGTGCAGCTTGCGCGTTTTGCCGTCTCCCTTGTCATAGGTGACTTCCTCGCTCTTGTAGCCGGTCGGCGTTGTACCGCCCAGCCAGCGGCCTGTCTTTGCCAGCTCGTGCATATTGTCCCGAATACGCTCTGCCGTGGTTTCCCGTTCCAGTTGAGCAAACACCGTGGCGATATTCAGCATGGCCCTGCCCATCGAGGTCGAGGTGTCGTACCTTTCGCTGGTGGAGATAAAGGCCACGTTCATCAAGGCAAATTCCTGATACATCTTGGCGAAGTCCGCCACGTTACGGCTGATACGGTCAAGGCGATAGACCACGACCGCCTTGATTTCATTCTTCTTAATGCTGTTCATGAGTTCTCTGAAATGGGGGCGGTTGGTGTTGCCTCCGGAATAGCCCTCGTCCAGAAATTCCAGTATATCCTCGTCCTTGGTATCGGGATAATGGTATTTAATGTACTCCTTGCATGTTTCAAACTGATTGTCGATACTTTCGCCCTTGCCTGTGAATTTGGATTTGCGGGTATACACCGCAAACTTGCGCGGGTCGTTTATCAATCTTACTTGTAAATCCTCCATGCTTGTACCTCCTTAAATTTATATCATTTTGTTTTATAACATTACGGACTATACCTAAATTATGCCTTATATTTGGGCAAATGTCAAATAATATTTATAGCATGAGAAAACCCACCCTTGATTGTTCATCAAAGGTGGGCGTTTTACTGCTCATAGCCGCCTCTTATTTACGAAGTCGATTTCAAGGATTCGGCGCTCTTTTTGCTATTCAATCTTACCATTGTTTTGCCTTGTTCAAGATATAGCTCCTGCTGGTCTGTCGGCAGGGAGCGGTAAATCCGTAACAATTCATTTTCCTGGCGGGTTTCCGCCTGCCCGGTCTGAATATTTAGCAGATAGTCGGCTGATACGTTGAAATATCCTGCCAACATTTTAAGGGTTTCAAAATCCGGTTCGCTTGTACCCTGCACATATCCGCCCAATGTGGATACGGGTATATGCAAATCCTGTGCTAATCGTTTTTGCGTTAAACCATGTTCATCTATTAAAATCCGTAAAATCTCGCTAAAAATCATGTTTTTCATCACCCATTTAATTGTAAATGAAAAACGAGATTCTCGCTCTATAAAACTAAATAATGGTTGACAAAACGAGAAAGTCGTTGTAGAATAAAAAGGTAATATTTTAGCAAAAAGAAGGTGTTAATTATGAGTTATAAAATGAAGTCGCCCCTTATGCCGAGTGAAGAATTCATCATGTCACACATGGCAACTTTTCTCAAGGGATATCCACGTCCGTCCGGATATTTAGTTTTGACAAATCAACGGATATTATTTGAAAAGAAAGGCGTCATGAATGCTGCTGCATTTGGCCTATTATCTCTGGCTATGAAAGATTTCAACGGCATTCCATTATCTGAAATTACCAATGCGAGTGTGGAAAAATCGATAGCTGCAGCGGGATTAAACGTCGTTACGCGCACTGGTGAGGAATACAAATTTGCATTGAATGGATTCGGCTTTTCCAGTAAAAAGAAGCCTCGTGATGATATGCTTTCATACATAAATTATCATATCAACAAATAGTGCAGGGGGTATTTTACATGAAAAAATCAAAATGGTTTTTAGGTACCGCTATCAGCGGCATTCTGGCGGTTGTTTGTTTTGTAGTTGGGACAATTGCTTCTTTCAACCTGCCAAGTGGAGCTTCATACGGGGTAGCAAAGGCCTATGGCGATACGTCCAGCGAAGATTTCCTTCGTATGCTGCCCAATATCATGATAATCGCCTGCGGTGTTTTTCTGGTTGTAGCCATTGTATTACTGGTAATCGGCCTGATACAGAAAAAGAAGGGGAATAACCAATGAAGAAGTTTTTGAGTTTCCTTATGATTGCTGTACTTGTATTATCTTTGTCTGCGTGCGGCAAGAACGATACTATAGCCACCGTGCAGGGGCTTCACGGAGTTCATAGTAGTGTCTATTATGATGTAGATATTGACTTTGGCGACAAAACGCTGGAGCAGGTAGTAAGTGACGCAGTAGCAAAAGACATTAAGGTCTCTTGGAAACAGGAGTCCGGAGAAGCCGTTGACGGCGTTATCCTATCGATTGCAACCAATGAAAGCACCACAGAATTATGCTTTATGCCAGACCCGATAGAAGGACGTGCGAATTGGGCTTATGCAACTGCAAATGGAACAATCTTAGATGGTGTGGGAATGGAGGAGTTAGCCAAAATGCTATTTGGTTCCTATCTGTAAATTAGATCAGTATTAATCGATTCTATCACTAGTTGGCACTATTGTGAGAACGAGTAACCATCATCGGCTACCCGTTCTCTTTTTGCGTTACGCTCCTATTCCGTCCAGAAGGCCCTGCAAGGCTCTTGTAATTTTGACCGCCCCCGGTTGCGGTGAAAGCTATAAAACGTCTAAACAGATATAATAAGTGGAACTAACGGTTCTATTGTTTGTAAAAGAATTGGGGGTATGCTATAATATAAAAAATGACTTTAGGAGGAATATGGATATGGCTGTATGGGGGATCGGGGCCAATTGGGATAAGCGAGATGTTTCAAAAGAATTTGTTGGATATAGTACGGCCTCCATCGGCTATGATGAAAAGGATAATTCTACCTTTCATAAGAAAATAATTGATTTTGTTCAACCTGGTGATTTGATCTTCATTAAATCTAAATTCGTAGAAAATGGTACCATGCTTGTGAAAGCCATTGGTATTGTAACAGATAAAAATCTATGCTTAGAAAACGGCTTTGATGGACATAAAGGGATTAAGGTTCACTGGATCAGAAACCTTACGGATCATCCTGTCGAAATTGATTCTCCCGGTGAATACGGTTCTACCCATACTTTTTATGAAGAAAAGGTAGGGGCAGTAATTAAACAGATTGTCAATCTTTTGTAGTTCTCGAATAGGGATGTGTAGTGTATTATCCATTGCTATCTTCCTTCTGTTAATATTACAAAAACGAGTAGCCTTGACGGTTACTCGTTTTTATTATGCCCTTCCCATTTCGTCCAGAACGTCCCACAGCGTGTTTTAACATGAACCGCCCCCTTTTCCGGTCAACAGGTGAAAACGCCTGTATCGCTTTGTGAGAGGGCTTATTTTTGTCAGGAGACTCCTAAGGGGGTCTCCTTTTTCTTTTACTTGATTCTTGCCGGTACATCAGCCGAAAAAGTTTTTATCTAAACTAAAATAAATATTCAAAAAAAACGGGAGTCAAAAGGGGCCGTGAGACGTGTCTAATACAACCTACCTATAAGCTGAAGAAAATGATGGTTCGGTTACAAACGTTTACGGCTTGACGGCATCGGTTTTCTTCACCTGTAGGGGGAAATCCATACTCAGGAGGCTCACTCTATGAAAGAACGGATTACCCTAGCGAAATCTCCCGGCAAACACCTTGATGAAAACGCCATGTCCAAGGTTTTCATCACCGGACACATCATTGAAGTGGAAACAATGGACAAGCAGCCCCGTAATCTGACCCGTTATCGCAAATTTGATAAGGGTCACTATATCGACTTGGACACCGGAGAACTATGCGACTACCATACGCAAAAACAGTCCACCCGTCAAAACTCTATGCTTCCATCCTTTGAAAGACTCCGGCGGATTATCAATGCCAATTTCTTCGGACTGCCTTCGGAATGTCATGTAGTCCTGACTTATCGGGAGCAGGTTACAGATCCTCAGCCCTTGTATGCCGACTTCAAAAGATTTTGGCAGAAATTATCCTATCGTTACCCCCATTGTGAGTACATCGCGGTCACGGAGCCACAGCACCGGGGTAGTTGGCACTTCCATGTGCTGATAAAAGACATGCAGGCAAGAAAGTTATTTATCCCTCATGAGGAACTGACCCGTTTATGGGGACATGGCTTCACCTGGATTAAAAGTTTCGCCGGGTATGACAATATCGGCGTGTATTTTATGGCCCGCCTCAAGGATGTTGACGTGCTTGAAGACTTGCAGGCCGATCGACCATCAAAGCTCATTATAAAAGGAGCCAGGCTGCGGTTCTATCCTCCCCATATGAAATTGTATCGCTGTTCCTCCGGGATTGTTCGTCCAACGGCTGTCACCATGCCGTACCGGGAGGTACAGCGGCTGGTGAAGTCACAGTCACCTTGTTTCAGCCGGACAATCCGAATTATCCAAAATGACGACGGGGGCGAGACCGAGCTCAACGCGATTACTTATGAACACTACAATTTGAAACGATAGAACGGAGGACGGTTATCCATGAAAAAATACATCGTGATATATTCACAGAAAGCCAGAAAATTTGACCTGAATCGGTGTCTGAAAACAAAAGCACGGTTGGGAGGGATTGAAATGGTGAAAATCGTAAAGGGTCTGTCGGAGGGCAAAAAGCGGACACCGGTACAGGATGCAGAGAGAATCAAAAGGTCGATTGCCGATTTGGACTACCGGCTGGAATCCACCGGAAATATGACGACGGAAATTTGGAACTGCCTCTATGACGCGACCAAACAAATTGAGAGAGCCGCGGAATTGCTGGGCGCTTGTTCCTCTGAAATAGATTAGCATACCGGACAATCTTTGCCGCATATGCTGGTAACATCTAATTTACAGGGGAGGGTGCCGACTGATTGAATATCATTGTTCATTATCCAACGACTGAACAGGCTCTCGCGGAAATGCAGAAGCGGGTAGCAATGGTACATGCTGAGGCGGTCGGCAGCTATATAGAGAAGCTGACCTGTCCGAAAGAGCAGAAAATCAAGCTGATCGAGGCTGTTCAAGAGGACGCTAAAACGCTATAAATAGTCATCCGGTGGGCGTTTGCTCACCGGATTTTTCTTGTATATTCGTCCAATCCATGATAAACTATAAATACGAGGTGATAAACATGAATCGTGCTGTATCTACGAAACAGGCCATAGCCAACGCCGCCGCCTCCGTGGAAATGGAGGGCTTTACCGTGACGGCTCAGCACAAGGAATGGTGCCGGAGATTGCTGAATAAGGAAATCACCAAAGCGGAGTATATCCGGCTTGTCAGGAAGTCGGCACAGGAGCAGCGCCATGTCGTATGAATTAGAGGCGTCCTCCGATAGCTGTTATGAAGGTACCACCTGTCTTATCAATAAAATGGATATTCGGGACGAGGCGGAACTGGCGGAAACGGAGTCCGCCTTGACCCTCGCCAACATCAGCCTGCTGGAACAAGAGCCGATAGAGGGGAGCTTTGATTTTGCCCACTACAAGGCTATCCACAAGTTTCTGTTTGACGACCTGTATGACTGGGCGGGAGAAATTCGCACCGTCAATCTGTCGAAGAAAGGAACGCAGTTTGTACCGGCAGATGAAATCGAACAGATAGGAAATGCCATCTTTGCCCATCTGACGGAGGCCGACTATTTCCGGCAGAATGACTTCGATACGTTTGTGAAACATATCACGGAGTTTTACTGTGACACCAACCTGCTTCACCCATTCCGGGAGGGGAACGGCCGGACGCAGCGGGTCTTCCTCACGCAACTGATCCGTCATGCCGGGTATACCATCGACTTCGGCGATGTGGATATGGATGAACTGATGATAGCCACCATCCATGCGGCCAATGGGGTTACGGACTATGTGGAGCGGATATTTAGACTGGCAATGAGAGAAAATGAAGCTTGAAGAAAATGGACGGTCGGCACTTGCATGCCAATCGTCCATTTTTTCTACCAATTTTGGGTACCTGAAAGTTGCACTCTGGCTTGTTCAACTTTTTTGACTAATTCATGTAGCGATAGAAGCAAGTCTCTATGCGTTCTATCATCATTATCATAGGATAGTACTTGTACATTACAATTTTGGAGCAAACTTTTACTAATACATTCATTAATACTTTGTTTTGAGGTGATGAAATAGTGGGGGCGACATCCTGGAAAACAAAAGTTATAATTTTCAAGAGTTAATTTAATATCAGGGTCATTAAGGCCACATCCAATAAAAATATATGTATGAGTCAACGCTAACGAGTCCAATAATTTGTAGAAGCTGCTATATTTATACCTTGCTTCATTATACTGATGCTTAGAGAATATCATCTCATGTGGAGTATCAATCGAACCGTGAGCTTTTAAGATAATTCTATCCTGTGATCTAATAAAATTAGGAGTATCGTACTCAGAATATTTTTTTATTACCACCGTTGAAGATGATGTAGTCTGGGCATATTGTTCATATATTTTATCTACATTTGGGGATATAACCAGTCTTGAGTCCAAATTATAAATTACTTCATGAATCTCAGCAGGTTTATACCCGGGTCGTCTAAAACAATCATGCGCAATATTATGAAATTCATGTGTTCCTAACTTTTCCATAATAATTTCACACGCCGTAAGCATGTCGTTCTCATCAAGCAACTGTTGTATAAAATCTTTATCGTTTTTAACGTTTTTTAATGCTTTGGATAAAAACTCTTTCCATGTGGGTGGCTTGCTGCCATCTGGAGCTTCAGAATTTGCTGAAATACCGGCACCAATGTATAAAACACATGTTCTCCGAGCAATATCCATTATTAAATCATCCGGCCATTGAATCATCCTTATAACACCTCAATGTTATGGAGTGTCCTCTCCGCGACGCTTTGCATTATTCTTTTAAATTCAGCTACTTTTGAAAAATGTGAGCCAACCACACCATCTCTAGAAGATAAAGAAAAAATTGGTTTATGTGCACTCTGTGACATAGGAATAACACTATTAAAAGTCGGTATAAATCCTAAAGAATAGTTCTGAATAGAACAGCCTTTATTTATTGGTTCTACTATATGTTTTTTTACAGCAGTAGGGATATCATCAATAATATTTTCATACGCTTTAACTGGAATTTTTTGACCTTCGACGGTTTTACTTGTATATTGTTGAGTAACGTATCCCAAAAAGCGAATATTAAATTCTTCTTTTAAATTTTTGATAGATGTAGGGTCTGATTTTTTTAATTTTATGACTCCATTGTTGAATTCTTCTTCCCACTTGATAATACTTGTCCCTATATTTTCAAGAGCTAGAAGACTAAAAATGTCTGGAGACATGGGCGTAATAAAGTAATCACAAGCCAAAAGTATTGCTCGATTAATTGCTCCTAGTGATGGACCCATGTCAAAAAATATGTAGTCATAGTTATTAAATCTCGATATAGCTTCGCTAAATACGAGAGTAGTTCTTGTGCCTCTGGCCCGACCACCAGAAACATCACTCCAGTCTGATGCGAGCAAGTCTTCCATCATTGCTAAACGGGGACTGCCAATTAATAAATCTACACCGAAATCAGAATTGCTATTAATATTTATCGCTTGTGTAAATCCTTCTCCCCTAGAAAGGGGTAACAATAAATCAGCTATCGTGAATGCGTCACATTCATAATAGGCATCATAAAAATCCTTTTCACTAAGCAGATAAGTCGATGAATTACATTGCGGGTCGGCATCAATCAATAAAACTTTTTTATTTAGCTCCTTTGCTAAATAAGCTGATAGATTACAAACCAATGTAGTTTTACCTACGCCACCTTTATTATTAAACATAGCTATTGCTTTCAAAATTAATCACCGCTCATATCATTTTTTTAATATTATACTCCTAATGTGTAGGAGTTTTCAACCCATATGAGAAATAATTGTTTAACTATTTCCCATGAAGCTCTAGACAAAATAGTTTGGTCTCCCTCCCACTTCTTCACCGTGCCACCATGTACCCCCATAAGCCGCCCAAATTCGTTTTGCGTCAAGCCCATCCCCTTGCGAATTTTCCGTATCTGCCAGCCCTGCCCGTCATAGAGAAATCGGTTGTACTCGTCCAGCAGGTCGGTTATATCGACTTCCAGCAGTTCCGCAATCCGGCTGAGCTTGTCTATCGGATAGTAGTCATGCTCCGGATTCTCATAATGAATATAGGTGCTCTTGTTTATCCCTGCGTAATCAGCGACATCACGCTGACGCAGGGATTTTTTATACCGATAATACCGCAGCTTGTCCGACACATTGGTAATCATGGAGGGGTCTGGATACCGGATATTGAACTTCTCCGCCTCGGTCAGCTTATGCGGCCGGAGGAAACGAAAGCGATGCACATACAACGGAGCGAACACAAATCCGCCCTTGCTCCGTCTTGCCATGAGCCACATGTTCTCACCGATTTCACGCCAGACTTGCCAGCCGGAGGAAAAAGGAGCGCGTTCCACCTCTTTTCCACCGAAAAAGGCCGCTAGGTGGGGGTTGCGTTTTCTACGCATCGGCTGGCATAGGTAGCCAGGCGAATCCCCTTGGTGTAATCAAATGTATTGACCGCCTTGATCAGGCCGATGGTGCCGATGGAAATCAGGTCATCCTGATCAACGGCGGTGCTATAGTATTTTTTAATGATGTGTGCGACCAGACGTAAATTATGTTCAATCAGTTCATTGCGGGCGTTCATATCGCCGCTTTCGCGGTAAGCCTCCAGGCATTCCCGCTCGCGTTCGGCGGAGAGGGGTCGGGGAAACGAGCTGAAATTGACCACGTGCAGGGCCATGTAAAAAACATTGGATAACAGTTGCAGCAATTGGGTGAACATAACGGGGCCTCCTTCCTCCATATACCTTTATCTCTATGCAAAAAAGGAAGGATGCGTGCCTGTCTGGCCGAAAAAAGGACAAAAGGCGCGGTAGTGGTTTGCCATTACAGATCGACTAAGAAAATCCATTCTAAAAGTATATATTGTTATCTTGACGAAATTTGGTAAAAAGTGTATGATGTAATCACAAGTGTAATTTGATTAATTGTAGAACCAGCGAAAAAAGTGTAAAGAGGACAACCAGCATTCGAGAGGAAGAGAAAAATGAGGAAAATGTTAAAAGGATTGGCCATGGGTATGGCGGCGGCCATGCTGCTTGGCGGCTGTTCAACGGATAAATCTCCCGTGGACAGCGGACAAACGACAAAGACGACGACTACGACGACCGCATCGCTTGTGGATTCGACGACCGGCAGCCGTACCGGCACGTCGACAACTGGCACAAAAGGCACTGGAGGGCCAACAAAGGGAACCCGTCCGTCGTCAGACGGTTCCAGTGAAACAGATCAGACCAAAGCCAGTACAAAAGTCAGTACAACGACAAAAATAACCGAACCTCCCCCCCCTCCCCCTAAATGGGGAGGTGCCATCACCGTGGCGGGCCTGGATGATTGTTATTTCTCGCTGAACGCGTCAAATAATGAGTGGAACCGTCAAATACGCAATCAGCTCAGCGCGATTGAAAAGTCCCTAAACTGTAAATTTAAACTGACCAAGTATCAAACCGCGGACGATTTATCGAGCAACTGCATTAAAGCCCATAATGCCAAGACGAAATTTGCGGACATTATGGTGGCCCCGATGTATTTGCAGAAAAAACTGGTGGCCGGTAAAGCCATTCAGAATTTAAACGCCATTAAAGGCTTGGATTTGACCAAATCCTACTGGGATCAAAATGCCCGCCGGGATATGCAGATGTATGGCAAAAACTTTGCGGCGTTTACCACGCTGGACGGGCCATCCGTTAATCCTAATGTGATTTATTTCAACAAGGTGTTGGCGAATCAGATCGGTTCCAGCGATGCTGAGCTGTATAAAATGGTTCGTGACGGCAAGTGGACGTTCAGCACCATGCAAAATTTATCATCGAAGGCCCGCAAGGATATTGATGGTAAGCCGGGTTATGGCGACAACGATCAGTACGGCTTTGGGGGCGTGAACCTGCGCAGCGATGTTTCTTACTCCATCTTTAAAGCGCAGGGCGGTTACTTTACCAAGATTGACAAGGGCAACGTGGTCTTTGCGCTGGACATGGCGAGTAACATTAAGGCCCTTCGCGGCATGCAGAGCTGGTTGTTAAAGGATAACAGCGTTTATAATCCGGATAAACAGGATAAGGATGGGTCGAAAACGCTGAAGGCGTTTTCCGAAGGCCGTCTCCTGTTTATGGGCGAGTCGGCGGCGGCAGCTGAAAATTATCGGAATTTGAAAAACGATTGGGGTATCCTGCCGTATCCGGCGGCTGAAAAAGGCGACCCCTATATCAGTACGGTGGACTGGACGGCGCCATGCTTTTCGGTCCCGTCTCAGGTAAAACGGGACGATTTGACCAGGGCTGCCACCGTGTTGGATGCGATTGCCCGCCAGTTTGACAAAATTAAGGATAATAAGCGCGCCTATAATAAGAGCCGAATTTACCGGGATTCTCAGACGCAGGAAATGCTCGATATAGCGGGACGTGGCGCCTCGATTGATTTTTGCCAGTACGGCGACTTGGGCGAGGGCGGCCTGACCTGCATTCATTATCTGTTTAACAGTATCTCTAACGATCCGGCAACGGTTGTGAAATCGAGAATAGAAAAGGCGACGGCTTCACTGAACGCCTTTTTAAAAACAGTACGTTAAGCATAAAAGCAAAGAAAAAATCCATCCGGGTTATGCTCGGATGGATTTTTTCTTGTTCGGCTACGCCATTTCGTTTAAATAATGAGATAGAATACAAAAAGCATATCCGTAATATTGAAGTGCCGGTCATACCGGTTTGACCGTGCTTTACATATAGTCTTCTATCGGGAAAACAGAAATCTTTTCAGTGACAAACTGGAGGATCAGCAGCGCGTCGTTGGCCGTTATTAGGCCGTCTTCATCCCCGTCCACATCGGCCAAAAGCTCTTGCATAAAATCCAATTCTATCTTGCCGGTTGCCGCTTGTAAGGTAAGCAGCGCGTCGGCGGCGTTAACGGAACCGTTGCCATCCACATCCCCCAAAATCCATTCCTGATCCAGCGGCTCCAATTGTTCTATGGCTGTGGTGATGGCCAGATGAGCGTCTAAAATATCCTCTTGAGCCGCTTGTGGATCATCCAAAACGATTTTGACCTGATCTAAAGCCGCGTCCAGCACCGCGATACTGTCCTCTGTATACAGATTGGGATCTGCCAGTTGCTGGGCCACCGAGACGAGATCTTCCAGGTCTTCTCTGGTAGCCGAGAGCACACTCACTTCTCCCGCCTCGGTGACAATGTCCGCATCCCTCAACCCATCCCCGTCGACAACCACAGATACGCCCTGCAGCGCGATGGTTACTACTGTATCTTCAGAAAAATCCTGCAATATCGTGAATTGCAGGTTCACTTCTTCATAGGTACTGGAGGGATTGCCATAGAACGCCTGGAAACGGTCGCCGTTAGTGACGCACAGGGGATCATTATTTCCTCTATCGATAAGACAGTCGGTAAACGCCAGCATGGTATGATCATAAACCACTTCCTGCACATCCAACATGGCGATAGAGCTGTCTTCGGTCTCTACATACACCGGCAGATTAAACGTTTCTCCCGCTGTGCCCGCGATTTGCGAGACGTCTACCGTCACCCAAACGGTTTCATCCGTGGTCCCTTTATATAGCTGCTGTGCCGTTGTGAATGAAGAGACCTTGCCGGTAGCGATCATAAGGGCCGCCAAAGGATCGACTTTGGTGATATTGCCGCTGGCATTCCCTGAAGGAAAAGCGGTTATTTTTCCAACATAGTATTGTGACAACAACAGCGCGTCCATGGCGGTAACCTCACCACTTCCATCGACATCATAGGGGTGTGTTTCTGCCTTAGCCAAGGGTACTGCTGTCGTCAATGTCAGTATGGTCAGCAAACAGGCCAGTAGGCGTTTCATATCTAATATACCTCCTGCACTTTTTTAAGTATTTT
>URYP01000023.1 GCA_900552115.1 uncultured Oscillospiraceae bacterium
TCCGACAATCTGGAATACAATGGTGATTGTCCCTTTCTCTCTGTCATAGTCGCAGCGCCCATGATGCTCGGATCGACCGAGCATTTCAGCTCTACCTTTTTGCCCGTAACCTGTTCCATCCTGCCGCGCAGCTTGTCGGTCAGCGCCGCACTCATCGGCACCGCCGTGACCGCCAGCACCTCTACGATGCCGTTTTCAAAATAATACTGCTCCTTATATGCCTGACACATCTCGTGGATAAGACCGATGCGGCCCTTATCCGTTACGAGCATCAGGAAATTGAGCAGAAAAGGCTCGATACGTCCCTCGAACACGGTTTTGAGGACCTTTTGCTTGTCCTCCGCCGCGATAGAGGGCGTTGTGAGCATTTTGAGGAAATCCGGTTCGCTGTCAAACGCCGCGCACACCTCGGTCAGCTGATCGAGATACAGCTTTTCCTGCTTCTCGTCCTGCGCGACCTCGTAAAGGCTCAGTGCGTAGCGCTCGCTTACCATATCCGCCATGTTTGCTCACCCCACCTTGTCAATAAAGTCTTCGATAAAGCGTTCGTGATCCTCCGGCTTTACATCGCGCTCCACGATCTTGGAGGCGATCATCACGGACAGATCCGCAACCTCATCCTTGAGTTCCTTATGCGCCTTGATGCGCTCCTGCTCGATAACGCGCTCGGCCTTCTTGACCATAGCGGATGCCTGCTGCGAGGACTCGCGCAGGATCTCATCGCTGCGCTCTGCGGCACGGCGGGTAGCGGAGCCGACGATCTCGGCAGCCTCCTCCTTCGCCTTGGACAGACGCTCGGTGTATTCGCTGCGCATCTGCTCGGCCTCGCTCTGCGCCTTCTCGGCGGTGGCGTACATGGACTGTACCTCCTCGCTGCGGGCAGCGAGCATCTTGCGCACCGGCTTGTACAGAAACTTCTTGATGATCAGGAACGTAATGAGCGTGTTGCACATCGTCACGAGGATCTCCCACCAGCCGATGCTGACGAACGCTTCATATAATGCTTCTGTCACTGGTTTACCTCCTTCCCAAACGGAAGAATCCGTTTCGTCTTTTAATTCTCAACCACCCTCTTGAAACAGAGCGGTCTGAGAAGTGTCAATGACCTGACTGGCAAGAGCGATTTGCGAGATAAAATTGTGTGCGAGCGAGGCGCGGTGCCGCAGCAATACTTTGTGTATTGCAAGGTGCCGCAACGAAGTTCCCGCGCAATTTTTCCGCAAAGCGCCGCAGACAGTTAGGGCATTGCCACTTCCAATTAAAACTGGCCAACGAACGGATTGGCAAACAGCAGGATCAGCGCGATAACCAGCGCGTAAATACCGGTGGACTCTGCCATTGCGATACCAAGGATCATGGTACGGGTGATATCGCCCTGCGCCTCCGGCTGACGGCCGATTGCGGAGCACGCCTGACCGGCGGCATAACCCTCGCCGATACCAGGGCCAAGGCCGGCGATCATTGCCATACCTGCACCAAGAGCGGACATACCTGCTACGAATGCTTTGGGATCCATACTTTTCTTCCTCCTAATTCAGATAACGAAATTGGAATTTGTTTTTTCTTCACGTCAGCTGTTGCGTGCGTCGCCTACATAAGCCATGGTGAGCATACTGAAGATGAACGCCTGCATGCAGGCCGTGAAGCAGTCAAAATACAGCGACAGCACACCGGGCAGACCGATCTGCAGCAGCGCGATATTATCGGGCAGGAAACCCAATACCGCATTAGACAGCACCTTGAGTGCGCCCATGATCAGCGTAGTGATGACAAGGCCGCCTGCCATGTTGCCGAAGTGACGGAACGACATGGAGACCGGCGTTGCGATCTCGCTAAGCACGTTAAGCGGCGCCATAACGAAGATCGGCTCGAGGAAACCTTTGAGGTAGCCCTTGATGCCGCCGTACTTGATCTTATTGAACGTGATCAGCACGAACGTGATGAGCGCCCAGCCGAGCGTGGTGTTCAGGTCTGCCGTGGTAGAGCGCATCCAGAACAGGCTGGCCAGTGAACCGAACAGCGAGCTCATCATCAGCGTCATAATGTACGGCGAGAAAGCCTGACAGCCTTCTCCCATCGTGCTTTCGACCAGACCGTCGATCATCAGCACCGCCTTTTCGGCCAGTGCCTGCTTGCCTTTGGGGATCTTCTGCATGCGGTGTGTTAAAAAGATACACAGGAACAGGATAAACGCCATGATGATCCATGAGTTTCTCATGGTCTCCGTGATCGGCAGATTGGTATTGCCGAACAAATAACCCAGTATTTTAGGACCGTTTATTTCGACGTTCAACCGTTTAACCTCCTTTCCGCTGAACTGCGTGGCGCCAGAGGAGCAGCGCCTTGGTGAAAAACAGCGGGATGACCGCTGCAGCTGCGTTCAGATACGGCAGCTTGATCGCCGCGATAACGAACACCGCCGTGAGCATGTAGCGAACTACGTAGCCGCGCCGCGTAATGCGAATGCCCTGTGCCGGCGGAAAGGCGGTTGCCCTTACCGTGCTCCTGCCGATCATGTAGAACAGCAGCAGCGCGAACGCCGTACCGAGCAGAACGCTTGCGCCGGACCGAGCGATACCCTGTCCGCAAAGAGCGAACACACCGAAGGTCACCAGCGCCAGCGGGAGCATGCCGCGCAGCATGCGCTTCGTTTCCTCATAAACGATGTGCATTCCCGTCACAGCTCCTTTTCTTTCTCTGCACTTTCTCTGGCTTTGCGCTCGGTAAATCGCAGAAAATCACGCAGGCTGCAGGCTGCAACCGCGATGCCGAGCAGGATTCCGATAATCACCACACCGTTGCCCCAACCAAACCGGTTGCGGAGCCATATCGCTCCGAAGCAGCAAAGCACCGGCGGTGTGATCACTGTGAAGCCTACCTGAGAAAAATAGATCAGGTAGCGCAGCACACTAAAGCCTTCTTTCCCTCTTTGCAATCGCATTCCCCCTTCATGAACGCCATAGCAACATTGTACAAAATGCAGCGTGCTCCCTCGGCACGCTATATTACTTATTATAAACAACTTACCCAAAAAGTAAAATACTTTTGCTCAGAAAAGCTAAATATTTTTTGTAGATTTGTGTCGTATCATACATTCTGCACAAATTATTCTTACTAAGTATATGTAAAATGCCAGATTGTCTTTTTTATCACAAAGGGAAAAAGGCGCAGCATTACCCTTTGTTTTTTTCTTACCAGCCCGGCTGCGGGCAAAAGAAAAAAGCAACGACTTTCATCGTTGCTTTTTTGTGCTTGCGATATGTATTTCCGTTTAAGGATTACAGGAAACGCTTCATGCCTTCGGTAGCAGACTCCGGCTCCTCGCTGAGCGAAACGGTGAAGTTTACGCTGTGCTTGGAAGAGAATGCGTCCAGAGCGACGAGGAACTCCTCAGCCTGAGCTGCGTCCTTGCCGCCGATGATCTTGTACAGACCGTCGATGAAGACACGGGTGATATCGTAGTTGCCGGCATGCAGACCGCCGACAAAGCCGAGCAGGCTTGCGATGTCGCTAACCGGATAATCCGCTGCGTCGATCAGACGCGCGTCATGCGAGATATCGAAAGTCAGCTTGTTGCCGCGGGAAATGCAAACGACACTGCCCTTTTCTTCTTTTACTGCAGCGTTGACCTGATCAATAAGCTCCTTGGTCTTACCGGAACCGGTACCGCCAATAATAAGTTTTACCATAGTTTTTATCCTCCCAACCTTTGAGGTTGCTATTAGTGTACCATAGTTTAGCCAAAATCACAAGTCCGAATTGCAAACTTTCCGTCATTTTGTATGGTAAATTTCTCAGCCTTTCCAATTTTGTTCGAAAAACGCCGGATTTTGACGTTATTTTTCATCTTTTACAACATTTCCTGCAAGGCCGCGCACAAAGGAAATAAGCAGCTCAGGCAGTCCGAGCGCGTCCACACCGGCTTGGGCGATGATGGGAACGGTCAAAACCGTCTCTCCGCCGGCGGATACCGTCATTTCGCCCAACTGCTGACCGGCCTGTACCGGCGCGGCGAGCGTCTCCGGCAGGTCGAACGCGGTCTGCATATCCCCTGCTCTCGTCTTTTCAATCACGAACGTATCGCTGCCCTCGAGCACCGGCTGCACGGTCTCCGCGGTGCCGAGCGTCACCGGAATGGGTGCCAGATCGTCAGCCGCAGGCATGTATGCCGTGAAGTTGGCAAAGCCGTAATTGAGCAGCGCGGTCGCGTCCGCTGTGCGGTTCTCCTTGGTGGGCGCCGCCATCACGACCGCTACAAGGCTCAGTCCGTCCCGCTCGGCACTTGCAGAAATGCAGAAGCCAGCCTCGCGGATGTAGCCGGTTTTGAGACCGGTCAGACCCTGATAGCTTTTGAGCATCTTGTTCGTGTTCGCCAGACCGAATTTGCCGCCGCGCACGGTGTCCATCCAGATGCCGGTGTACTCCAGTATTTTCGGGTGGCGCAGCAGCTCGCAGGAGATAAGCGCAAGGTCGCGTGCACTGGTCAGCGTCTTTTGACCGTCAGCGTCCAGTCCGTTGGCGTTGATGAACGTTGTGTTCGTGCAGCCGAGTTCGCGTGCGCGTGTGTTCATCCGCTCGACGAAGGCGGCCTCTGTGCCCGCCAGATGCTCCGCCACCGCAACCGCACAGTCATTCGCTGAACCGACCGCAATCGCCTTGAGCATTTCATCCAGCGTCAGTTGCTCGCCCGGCTCCAGCCAGATCTGCGTGCCGCCCATCGAGCAGGCGTACTCACTGCCGGTTATCATCGTGTCCAGTGTCACCTCGCCGCGCTCGAGCGCCTCCATCGCCAGCAGCATGGTCATAACGGTACTGGACTTATCAACGGGCGCCACCCGGTTGACATCGCCGAGCTGCAGAGCACGGAAATAACACAACCAGGACGCTCCGGTAGCCAAACCGGAAAGAATAAGGAAAACAAGGGTTTGGGCTTCTATCTGCCCAATCGTTGCCTGAGAGCCCACGATAAACACCATAAGCCAGGAGAACAGCAGCACCACGATGGTGCGCAGCGCTGTAGCCAGAGTCGAATCGGTCTGGCGAATACCGATCTTTGCCAACACAGCGGTGATGCCGGCAAAAAATGCGGAACCAAAAGCAAAGACCAGCCACATATAGGCTCTCTCCTGTCTGCAAAATTAGCCGCCGTTTGAAGGCGCTGAATGGATACAAGCGTCCAGCGTATCCAGCAGCTTGCGCGTATCCAGAGGCTTGGTCAGGTGGCCGTTCATACCGCATTCCATGGATTTTTTGGCATCCTCATCAAAGGCATTGGCCGTCATGGCAATAATGGGAATGATTTTTGAACCGGGTTTGTCCGCTGCCCGCATACGTTTGGTTGCCTCCAGTCCATCCATCACGGGCATGCGGATATCCATCAGTACCGCATCAAAATAGCCCGCCGGCCTCTCTAAAAACATGCTCACCGCCTGTGCGCCGTCAGCCGCGGTTTCCACTTGGAAACCACTCATCTGCAACAGGGTGACGGCTATTTCACGGTTGAGTTCGTTATCTTCCGCCAGTAGCAGGCGTTTACCGGCAAAATCGGCCGGTGTTGCGGCCGGCGGTTTTTCGGGGCGGCGGGGAGTGTCCTTTCCATGGAGCAACGGCAGAGTAAAGAAGAATTCCGACCCCTTCCCCACATCGCTCTCCACGTTTAACACGCCGCCCATCATCCGCACCAAGCGATCGGAAATGGACAGCCCCAGTCCGGTTCCGCCATACCGCGCCGCCGTGGATCGTTCTTCCTGCTCGAACGCGTTAAAAATCCTCGTTTTCGCTTCCGGACTGATGCCGATTCCGGTATCCTTAACCGAAAAACGGACATACAGTGTCGTTTCTGTTTCTTTTTCCAGAGAGGCCTTAGCCAAAATGCGTCCGCCGGGATTGGTAAACTTGATAGCGTTGCCCACAATGTTGATAAACACCTGATTAAACCGCAGTTCATCGAGCAATACGGGTTTATCCGGAAGAAAATGCGGATCAAACTCCAAGGTCAGGCCTTTCGCCTCGGCCTGCGGGCGCAACAGCTCCTGAAGATGCCGCCCGACATCCTCCAGGCGTACGCTTTCCAGGTTTAATTCTATTTTTCCGCTTTCAATACGGGACATATCCAGTATATCGTTAATCAGGCCGATCAGGTATTGGTTGGAAACCTCAATTTTGTTCAGACAGTCCAACGCCTTTTCCCGGTTATCCAGCACCGTTTTGGCAATCGTCGTCATACCGGCGATCGCGTTCATAGGCGTCCGTATTTCGTGCGACATGCGAGACAGGAAATCCGTTTTGGCCTGACTGACCGTATCCGCCCGCGCCTTCATAATAAAGGTGGATAAGATTTTGGAAAGCTCCTTTACCAGTTTGCGATGGTCAGCTGTCCATGGATAATCGGGACGGCGGCTTTCCAGGGCAAAAGAGCCGGCGAAGCTGCCGCGGTTCCAGAATGCCGCGTGCAGGGCCGCATGCATCAGGCTGGATGGATTGATGTTGAAATCGCAAAGGCCGTCTTCATCATACTGGTCGGGCAGCACGGCATATTCCTCCGCCGTCAGGTAAAAGCTCTGCTCGGTTTGGATATCGGAGCGATGCCGCGCCCATTGGTAAGAATACCGCAGGCTGTTGTAATCCGGATTGGCCTCCAGAATGGATACGCGGTCAAGGCCGCACTGTTTGCCGATTTTTCCAAGCAGCAGATAAATCGCGTCATCCAGCTTTTTGGCTTTTCCAAGCAGCTCCAGCGCATAATCAACCAGATTGTCATCCGAATTTCCGTTTTTGCTGTCAATAACATTAACCATGTATTCCCCGGTATACATTTCGGTCAGCATGGCTCCCATTTCCTCGGAGCAATCCAGATAACAGGCCGCATTTCCCTTGCCGTGCTCCTTGACATACTGCAGCGTGCTTTCGGCACACCGATACAGGCCGGCGTATTCGTTCACTACTTCCGTACAGCACATGCCGATGCTGGCGGAGATGGACAGCGTCTTATCCCCATCTCGAAACAGATGGCGGATACGCGCCGAGATGCTTTTGCCCAGCACCAACGCCCGTTTGCGGCTGCATTTTTTAACCAGCACCAGGAATTCATCGCCGCCCAGCCGTACCAGCACGCCGTCGTTCCCGGTTTCTTCCCGCAATATATCCGCTACCTCCTGCAGGATAATATCCGCGAACGCACGGCCCTCTTCTTCGTTGACGGCATCGAAATCGTCCATATCCAGCAGCATGAAGGTACAAGCCTCATCCGGCGGTTTCTTATCCATGTAGTCCCGCACCACGGCCACGCCGTTTTCCCGTGCATAAGCACCGGTGAGGGGATCGCGGGAACGGGCTTTTTCCAGAGCCAGTTCCGTCTCTTTGGCCTCGGTAATGTCCTCGATGACGCCCACGGCAATCTCGGGCTGGCCGTCCGCCGACCACTGAATATTGGACAGTGTGGCCCGGCACCACATGGAACCGTCTGGAAACTGAAACATGCTCGAAGCGGTTTTTTCCCCGCGGATGATTGCCTCATACATGGCTTTATAGGAGGGGTCTGCAATTCTGGATTCAAAGCAGGCGGGAACATTCTCCTGCCGCTGCTGCCCGCCAAAGCGGTTCCTGGTTCGCTGTGGGCAGATTAGGAGCCGTTTGGGGGGATAATAATAGAACTCATATACCGATGTGTTTTCCAGCGCCAGCCGCAGCAGCTCGTTCCCGGCCTGCACCTGTTCGGTCAATTTCTGGTTTTTGAGTTCCGCCTCTTTTTTCTGGTGAATATCCAGATACACGCTCTGCACGATGACGTTGCCGTCCCTGTCGCGGATGAGTTCACTGGTGCCAAGTATCCAGCAGCGGCTGTGGTCTTTCTGTAACACCCGGTATTCAAATTGGATTTTATCGCCTGCCTGCCGCAGCTCCGCCGTTTTTTGATTCAGCATTTCCAGGTCTTCCGGCACCACCAGTTCTCCCAGCGTCCAGGATTCACGAGCCCAGAATTCCTCTTCGGTGTATCCAAAAATACGGATTGCTTCTGGGTTGGCCTCACGAAAGACGACGGTATCGGTAGCCCGGTCGTGCCGGAACTGTACGATCCCACAGAGCATGGAGCGCAGCAGGTTGTTATATCGTTGGGCCTGATGTTCATTTTGCCTGGCTTCGTTTTTCAGCCTGTTTTTGGCTTCGACCTCTTCGGTGATATCCCGTACCACGCTGATACATACGGCGCGGCCGTCCTCCGACACCCCTTTTTTACCAATATCATTGACCCAGATATATCCGGATTTGCGGCTGATCATGCGGTACTGGACCTCATACTCCTGCCCCCTGGCAAAAGCCGTTTCCACGGCCCTGTCAACGCGTTCCCGGTCGTCCGGATGCATGCAGTTGGCGACCAGGCCACCAATAGCATCTACAAAAGACGCATAAGTATACCCCAGATGCTGAAGCATTCGGTCATTGATAAAATATAAGGGAAAGCCCGGCTCCAGATATCCCCCCATCATGCCGCCGGGAATGCTTTTATCCAGAATATCCAGGGCATGACTGTGTATATGGCGATTAAAAACCTCCCGGTTTTCAATCGTGGATTCTTGTTTCATGCCTGTCCTCCTTATCCGGCCAACAGATTAAATCGTTCAGCGACGTTTTTCCTGCTTGACACGGTACATAGCGCGATCCACCTGATCCAAATAGGTCCGCCAGTCTCCATAGGAAGCAGCATATTCCAATATACCCGCACTTAATCCCACCTGATACGGCTGCGAGTCTTTATAAAAGACGTGTTCTTCAAATATACGGCAGACCTTTCCCAGACAATCCCGCACTTCTTCTTCGACGGCATCTTCAAATATGAGCAGGAATTCATCGCCGCCGAAACGGCAGGCACAGGCCTGGCGGTCCCGCACAGATTTCTGGAAAAGGCCTACCAGATAATCGATGACACGGTCACCTTCCAGATGGCCGTAGGTATCGTTGATCTCCTTAAACTGGTCGATATCGAAAATAGCTGTACAAAAACGCCGGCCCGTTTCTGTGAATTCCCCGGCCAGTCGCTCAATTTCCTGCTGCGCAAAGCGCTTGTTGTATAAGCCCGTGTAGGGATCCCGTGTCGCTATGTCGTTTAAATGGGTAATGACGTCTTCAACCGGGACATTTTCCTGGTGAAACGCGTCGTTTACCACCAGGCTGCCCGTAATATCCTTAATCAGTTCCAGCGTCATAGAGCGGCCGTCCAGATAGACAGGCTGAGACACGATTAAAAAAACCGTATTGTTCAAATATTCCATTTTTACCATCAGCCGCTTCTCTCGGGCGGCCATCCGCGATGTACAATTGCGGCATGCCTGCCCGCGCTCCCAAATCGCATAGCATTTTTGGTGAGAGGGTATCCATTCGCCGTCCCGATAATCAAAAGTTTCGTATGTCTGGGCGTCTACCAGCCGATAATAATCAAATAACATTTGTTTTTGTATTAGATTCCGGATGGTTCGGTCCGCGTTTCGCATTGGAAACATGCTTTCCTCTCCCTGCTGATCATAAGTAAAAATTGCCGCAGCCGGTCCTGTTAAAACAAGGCGTTCGGCCTTCTGCGGCAATATCTCTGTACGTTCGACTTCTATTTTATACAGTATAGTAAATTTTTTGTAAAAGGTCAACCTATTTCCATTATATGGGCGTGTTCCTCATAAAGCAGCCAGGATACCTTGCCAAAAAGATACCGGGTGTCTATAATGATAATCGGAACGCCCCGTCCGATGGCTTGCAGGCGGGTTTGGAAAGGATGCTTTGAAAATGAAAAAAGTATGGTCGTTTATATACAGCCGTTTGTTTGCCGTAGGGTTAGCGCTGGCCATACAGGTGGCGGTGCTGGTCATCATGGTGATTAAATTCAACCAGTACTTTTCCTCGTTTTATGCCATATGCGCCGTTTTCAGCCTGATTGCGGTGCTGGTGCTTGTTAACAACAACAGCAATCCGGCTTATAAGATATCGTGGATTATCCTTATTTTAGCCGTCCCGGTCTTCGGTGGCCTGATTTACTGGATGTTCGGCGTCAACCGCATGAGCCGAACCTATACCCGCCGGCTGCGGCGTGTGGAGCAGCGCAAGCAGGAAGTCCCGCTGTTTGATATTGCAGAAGCGGAAGAAGCGCGGGAACATTTGGAGCAGGCTGATGATGCCGCCGCCCGCCAGAGCCGCTATATGGAACGGACCTGCTGCTATCCGGTTTGGCAGAATACGCAGGTTACCTATCTGCCGTCCGGAGAAGACAAATGGGCCGCCCTGTGTGAAAGGCTGGACGCCGCCCAACACTTCATTTTTATGGAGTATTTTATTATTGCAGAAGGAACCATGTGGGGCGCAGTGCTGGATATTCTCAAGCGTAAAGCCGCACAGGGAGTGGAAATACGCGTTATGTATGACGACATGGGAAGCCTTTTCACCCTCCCTTATCATTATGAGCGGCAGATGCGGGAGGCCGGCATCCAGTGTCAGGTGTTTAATCCGTTTGTTCCGGCCCTCAATCCGCTCATGAACAACCGGGACCACCGGAAAATCTGCGTGATCGACGGTGTTGTGGGTTTCTCCGGCGGCATCAACCTCGCGGACGAATACATCAATATCCAATCAAAATACGGCCACTGGAAAGATACGGCGGTTATGCTCCAGGGTGACGCCGTTCGTAGCCTTACTGTCATGTTTTTGGGCATGTGGGACGGTTCCGGCGGAAAAGAAACGGATTTTAAACAGTATTGCTTGCCCAAAACGGAGATCGTCGAAGGCCGGGGCGGGTTTGTCCAGCCCTACTGCGACAGTCCGCTGGACGATGAGCATGTCGGAAAAACCGTCTATTTGAATTTGATCGGCAGCGCTGTCCGTTATGTGCATATCACTACGCCCTACCTGATTATCGACAACGAATTGCTGGTCGCCCTGGGAGCCGCCGCCAAATCCGGCGTGGATGTCTGTATTATTACGCCGCATATATCGGATAATGTATTTGTGCATGCGACGACCCGCGCCTATTATCGGCAGTTGATCGAATCCGGTGTAAAGATATTCGAATATACCCCCGGATTTATCCATGCCAAATCCTTTGTCGTCGACGACCGCTACGCGACGGTGGGCACCATCAATCTGGATTACCGCAGCTTGTATTTGCACTTTGAATGCGGCGTCTGGATGTTTGGGTGCGACTGTGTGCGGCAAATTGAAAGGGATTTTCAGGATACGCTGGCCAAATCCCGCGAATGGACGCTGAAAGACTGCCTGGCCACCCCCTGGTACACACGGATGGGAGGGGCGCTTCTGCGGGTAGTGGCGCCTCTCCTGTAGGTACTTGGGTGGGCCGGCTTCGCTCTACAGAAAAACAGCCCTGCGGATTGATGGTCATAGTCTTGGGGAGAAATCCTGGGAATGTGGTGCGCCGCCATTCCAATTCTCCGCAGAACTTTTCCACCGTTCGCGGGGCCGTTTATTACTAATAATCTCAAACTCGTTTATGCCTGATCGACAAGCAGCGTTTGCCCGTTGCTGGTAAGTCGGATATGTCCCTGCGTCGTTAAATATATCTCGCTGCCTTCTTCACGCAGAAGGGCCAGCAGCTCCTCGTCAGGCGGTTTCTTTTTAGAACAGGTAATAGCCGCGTAATCTGGTTTCACAGCCCGCAAAAAAGCGGCGGACATGGGATCGATTCGCCCGTGGTGAGGCACTTTTAGAAAATCGACCGGCTGCACATCTCCATCCAGATATTCCCGCAGCCGCGCGCCGGTGGCATCCCCCGCCAACAAAAAACGATGCCTGCCATAAGTCATTTCGGTCATGATGGAGTAGTCGTTATCGTCCGTATAGGTGTCCTGTGCCGCGGGAAGCAGCCGCATATGCGCCCGGCCCCAGTCGATCTCCCAGTTTTTGCGGAGCCGTGTGGGGGTTAGTCCTTTTTCCCGGCAGGCAGCTTGATAATCGGCAAAAGCCTTACTGTCTTCGGTATTATGCGACTGGATTACCCGCTCCACGGGTATCGCCCTCAACAGCGGGCCGGCTCCCCCTATATGATCCTTATCGAGGTGGGTCAGGATGAGATAATCCAGCCGGCGGACGCCCTCGTTTTCCAGAAATTCCAGCAGTTCCGCCGCGTCCTTTGCCTCACCGGCATCCACCATCAGCGCATTATCGCCGCAACGAATCAAAATCACGTCTGCTTTCCCGACATCCAGAACGGTAACGGTAAGCGGCGGCAAGGTGTCCTCATCCCCGCCGGAGACGATCTCCGGCGGCGTCTCGCTGCCGGAACATCCCCCGAAAAAAACCAGCAGGCACAACAGGCTAATCGCCGCCCAAAAACGCTTCATGATAGTCTCCTTACTTTTCGTGTACGTCAGAACCGACCGCCTGTGTGAACGTATACAGCACTGTCATGTTTTCCACTTCATCCGCTTTCATGGCGAGTGAGACAGCCGCTTTGCCGGTCATCGGGTCTTCGATCCCCACGCAAAGGAAAGAAGCCTCGCCCACAGCATCAGTCCAGTCAATCCTGGTTGAGCTGGTCAAGGGTTTCCCCGGCAGTATCTTACGGAGATCCACGTTTACCGGGACCGCCTGCAGAACCTTGTTCTGACTGTCGAGAAAATACAGATACACCGGCCACTGCTCATAGAAGGGGGCCGCTCCGTCGTTTGTCCAGGACAGCACCATTTCCCCGGCGGTTTTGGGAGTGGGGGCCGTATAAGAGGACCGCTCAATGCGCAGGCGATAACCCAACGCGTTCAGGACCGCCTGGATGCCGTCCGGGTACGCTTTTCCTCCGCTCTCGCTCAGCCCATGCGGGACCTTGGGCCCCAGAAAGGTGGTATGGGAATCCCGCAGCAGGGAAACCGTCTGGCTCAGAGACGTACCCAGCATTTCATCCATGGTAAGATCGCTGTTGAATTCGCCGCCGATGGGGGCGGTTTTCCATGCATCCGGCATGGGAGACAGGGCGTTTTTCTCCAGCGCCTGATTGTAATCGCCGCCATGCTGGATCCAGTCCAGCCACTCGGATGTTGATGCGGGATGCCCCGCCATATCGTTGTACAAGCCGAAGCCGTGCTGGGCCGCCGTGTTGAAAGGGCGGCGCATCAGCAGCTTCGCATGTGGGAAAGCCCCTATATACGGAGTGACATATTGCTCACGCACATCCGCCGCCGGAAGCCGCTGAATTCCGGATTCATAATTGACATGCCATTCGCCCCAATGCCCCAGGCTGCCCAGTTCCACATAGCTTACAAACGTATCAGCGCCGAAATGCTGACCCAGCGCGGCAATGGCCTTTTGGTGCGCTTCAATGAAGATCTTATTGTCATAGTTGGGCGAATAGCCTTTTTTAGAGGAATAGGCATAGTCCGTACCGTCCCCGCCGGTCTTGTCATACAGCCACTGGGGGATATCCCGGTGCGCCTCGCCGGAGGGTTTGTCACAGACGAAGCGCAGCACGACATGCTTGCCCTCCTCCCGCCAGCGGTCCAGATGGTTCTCCTCCCGGACAGCGTCGACGGCGTAGCGCCCTTCTTCCGGTTCCCAGTCCTTCCAAAGGATTTCCAGATAAACCAGCGAATAGCGCTGAGCCGCCGCCTTGTAGTCCGCCTCCGGAGCAAAGCCCATCAGGGGATTTTCCAGATAATCGTCCCGCTTTTCATAGGTCTGCGTAAGCGGTTCCGGCTTTGCCGCCTCGGCCCCGGAGGTATCGCAGGCGGTCAGCCCAGCCAGCAGGCAGCCGGCCAAGCAGAGGGCGATGCCCCGTCCGGCTTTATTCATGGTATTCTCCATCATATTGTATCATCGTCACATCCTGTACGCCTTCCACCGCGCGAAGCTTCTCGGCGAAGATCATATTCTGGTTCTGCGCGAAAACCTCTAGAGCCATTTCGCCGCTGTCCCCCCGCATAGTCTTTGACTTAATCCGGTATTTCATACTGCCCATGGCGCGGCGGATCATATCCGCCCCCAGGCTCCCTTCGTAATGAACCACCACGATATACAGTTGTCCACGGCTCGACCGGCGGTTGAATAGGATAATCAACAGCGTCATGATAATGCCCGCCAAAAGGCACAGCGCATACATCTGCGCGCCGGCGGCAATGCCGGTGGTGATGGCCCAGAACAGATAGAGCAGGTCGAGCGGCTCCTTGATGGCCGTACGGTAACGCACGATGCTGAGCGCGCCGACCATACCGAGGGAGATGACGATGTTGGTGCTGATGGCCAGCGTCACCATGGCGGTCATCACCGTCATCCCCACCAGCGTGATAGCGAACGAACGGCTGTACACCACGCCGCGGTAAAACTTATTGTAGATCAGGCAGATGAACAGTCCCAGCGCCAGCGCGGAGAGCAGCGCCACCGCCATGGACATGATGCTGCTCAGCGAAAAGGAATTGCCAAAGGACTGCAAAAAGGATTTTTTAATAACGTCTTCCACACTCATGAAACAGACCCTCCCGTTATGTGATTACGGCTTTATTCCGCCGCAGCGGCGAACAGATAATTCACCTTGTCGCAGCAAAGCGTATATTTGGACACCGCGCTGAGCTCCGCGGCCCGCGGCGGCAGGATTTTCTGCACCACACGGGGCAGAAATTCTGTAAATTTGACCTCCATGACCAGCTTGCCGGGATCCAGCACGTGCTGGAACACCAGCTGGTCGCTGAACATGCTCCATGCCGGATACGCGCCCCGCACGTCCTTGTCAAAGGTGATGCGTACATCCCCCGCGGGCATGACGAACGGCTCCCGCTCATAATCGACATAGACCCGGGGCCGCATGACGCGGCTGACGCACTGGTAATAAAATTCCCGGCAGAGCGGCTCCGGACGGGTGAGCAGAAACGCGTAATCGCCGCGCCAGATACATTCCAACTCCTCTTCAGACAGCGCCGCGCCGGTCTTGCAGATGTAAGCGCCCTGCTTGATTTTGCATTCCAGCCGGATGACGTCCCGGCTGCGGTCATAAATACGGATACGGTACTTTTTTCGCTGGGCAAAGCCTCCCAGCTTATCTTCATAGGCTGTGTTCCAGTAATCGTCAAAATACAGACTGCGGATATGATACTGACCGCCAAGGGCATGAACGTCGGGCGTCAGCACCACCCGCAGGCGTTCGCGGAGCAGTTCCGCATCGCCTTCATTGATGAGATACTTGAGTTCGTGTCGGAATCGCATACGCATCCCCCCGTCAGGCCGGTTGTATGGTGCCGTCCGGCTTTACATAAAAGCAATAGACGCCGAAGTGTTTTTTGTCGTCGTTGCCCTGGTAGGTTTCCATCGCCGTCTGGGTTTTACCGCTCGCATTTTGTACCGTCACCCGGTAGAAATACTGGCCCGCCTCAAGATTTTTTGTGAAGGCCTGCGGAATTTGAAGCTTTTGCTGCTTGCTAATCGTATTTTTGAACTGGTAGTCCTTCGCCAGCTCAAAGGTATAGGTGAGTTTCTCCCCGTCAAAATCGTAGGAGGCATCCCAGCCGAACATCAGCTTGTCTCCGGCGGCGTGCTCCGGCTCGCCCAGGTAAAAAGGCATCGGGCTTTGCAGGCTGGTCTGGTAGACGGCGTATTGGTACTCCATCTCCTTGGGGATCATCTGCATAATTTTATCGTACTCAGCCAGCTTGCGCGGTACATACATCTGATCCGGCATCCTCGTCTGGTAAGGCCGGGTAACGGCGCTGTACTGCTTCACCATCGACTCCACCCGTTCCTTGGAAACCAGCTTACGCAGTTCGTTCATTTTATCGTTCAGCTTTTGACGGTAGGTTTCGGACTTGAGCACCCGCTGGTGAAGGATGCAGCCCCAATAGTTGGATACGCCCTGCGTATAGTTGTAGCCGCTGTCCACCGCTTTGTACACGATATCCTCTTCGTATTTCCAGGCACCGTCATTGTCCCAGGAAATAAAATACCACTTGCTGCCGTTTTGTGGGCTGTACAAGTAAAAGTTCTGGCTGTTGGTATCGGTGTTGCCGGTCAGAAGCTGAAAAGCCAGCCAGGTGAAATAATTGTCCTCGTCGAAATACTTTTGAAAGGTGGTTTCAATGGGAATGGAGTAGTTGTTCAGGTCGTCCAGCATGGCGATCAGCTTGGAGTGATCGTCGCTGCCTTTGATTTCTAACACCTCTTCAAATCTGGTCTTATCGTAATCCGGGTCTGTGCTTTCCTTAATCGCGTCGTGATACCGCATGAATTCAAACATATTGGCCTTGTAGAGCTGGCCGTTTTCGTCCAGACCATGATTGCGCAGATAGGTTTTGTTGATCTGTTCCACCTGCGTATACAGGCCGTAATCCTCAAATTTGGCTTTGCTGTCGTTCTCGGTCGTATCCTTGACATACAGGTGCACGAATTGTGTGCGGGCGCTGAACGCGTCCGGGATCGTCTTAAGCAGGTCATAGCTCAGTTTGTTGCGAAAACGGGTGGAATCGTATACGTGCTTATTAAGCGATATGGTGCGCTGCTCCCGCCAATAGCCCTCGTTTTTGCGGATGGATATTTTGTAGGATTTCTGCGGAGATCGGGAACTGGTTTTACCGCGGATCTGGACGGTGCAGTTGGGGGAAAACTCCCCATAGCCGAAGGCTCCGGCAACCGGGCCGTTCTCATCCCCCACCTGCAGGATGCCCTCCACCGCATAGCGGTCGATGCCCTTTTCCTCGTAATAATACACCGAATGAGAGTTGACATCCTCCCAGGTGTGGTTGGTGTTATCGGTTTCGTTCCCCTGGCTGACGGTTAGATACATGGTCACAACGGAATCATCCTCGTCGCTGTCGTAGACGGCGGACGAATCCTGCACCTTGGCATCGTCAACCGTACCGCTTCCCCCGCCGCTGACATCGTTCTTTTCAATGACCGACGAGGTACAGGAACTCAAGATCATGCAGGCCGCCAGCAGCAGGGCCGTCGCTGATCCGGCTTTTTTACTTAACCGCTTCATGTTGTATCCTCCTTGTGGCGTTTATTGTCGTAGTTCCGCCGGTGTGTCTGAACCCTGGCGGCGCGGGTATCAAAATGGTCGGCCAACCAGGTAAAAAAGCCGGCATGCCGACTTAAAAGCAGAGGCTGCTTGCTGAGGACATTGTATTTTAATTTACGCAGATATACACACAGCCGCAGCCAGGCGCACAGACAAAACAGGGCGCTTCCCAGCAGGAAGCCGAATCCATGGAACGCCTGGGCGAACTGCGCCAGCAACAGGGTGGCGGCATTGGACACGACGGCGAATACGGCGGCCGACAGCAGCGCGCCCCCCATATCGGAAAAATATTGGGATATCAGCATAATGCTGTTACCAATGGCGTAAAAGGCGTATCCCACACAGAGCGTACGGTAAACGCGCAGCATTTCACTGTTGAAGCCCAGCGGCAGCAGGGGCAGGACAATGGTTCCCAATATAATGAACAGCAGCGTCGAAAAAATCTGCTTGAGCGACAGGTAGCCGATTTCCTCGCTCAGCACCCGCATCATATTGTCCTCGGCCTCGTCCAGATTTTCTATGGAACCGCCGTCGTTAAACAGGCTGAAGTATTCCCTGTAACGCGGATAAAAGCGCGTTTCGACCGATGTTACAAAGTTGACTGTGGTTATCAGGATTGAAAAAAACGCAAAAATAGCCGGTACATCATAAGTGGGCGCGCCGTAAAACAATCCCTCTACCTGTACCTGCAACGGGCTGGCCCACCACATAACCACCAGATGGCCGAACAGCCCCAGCGTCACTAAAAATCCGGTGAGTCCCAGCTGGGGGATGGTATCGAACCAGGCCAGAAAGCGCAGGGAGGTACCAAGTCCTTCGGGCATATAGCGATAAATAAGGATAAAATACCACACCATCATAACGCCGTATCCTATGGCAATACTGAGCATCATGGCGGTTACCACCGGGATATGGAACACCCAGATAAGCAGGACGCCGAGCAGCAGAGCCAACGCAACGGATATTCCAAACGCCAGAATGATGCTTTTGTAGTCTTTGAGCATGGTCAGGTAGTTGATTTCGGTCCATACGACAATCAGAACCATAAAAAACAGGAAAGACAGGATTTTATAAACCAAAGCCACCCCGGAAAAGCACAGGAACAGACCGTAGCCCAGTCCACCGATAACCAGCATCAGGCTGACGCTGCCGTAAAAGGACGGCATAATACGATTGAATTTCTTTTCGTAGATCATATCCGCGCAAAAGCGCGTCGTCAGCATGGAAAACAGCGAGGTCACCACCAGCGAGGCGAGCAGCGCATGAGTGAGCATGGTTACCAGAAGTTCGCGGTCATGCCGGGAGGCCCCCGCCGTATCCGCGATAAACATGGAGGCGAGCAGCAAAAGAAAACCCAGCAGCATAGGACCCGCGCACACCAGTGTGGCGTATCCGTAAGCACGGATGGTGGCAATCAGCCCTTTGCGGGAAAACAGTTTTTTCAGTTCGAAACCTATACCCGCCATTGGCCGACGACCTCCTCATAGTTTTCGTTGTAATGACGCACCATGTCCTCATGCACATAGTAGGTCTGCACCCGTTTACGTCCAGCCTCTGCCATTTCCCGGCGCAAATCCTCACGGGTGGCCAGCAGCTCCATGGCGCCAGCGATGGCCCCGGAATGCATGGGCGGCACCACGATGCCGGCCTTGCCGAAGCCATCCCCGTGCGCACCCTCCAACAAATCCCGGCAGCAGCCCACGTCGGTGGACACACAGGGCCGACCGGCAGCCAGTGATTCCAGCACGGCCAGCGGCTGTCCCTCCGAGATGCTGGTCAGCACCGTAAAATCGGTCCGGGCCAGATAATCAATGACATCCACGTTACCCGGCAGGTCAATATCGTTTATATGAAGCTGTTCGATAAGGTCAAGGCATTCCTGGCGGTATTCCTCGTCGTCCGTATCGCCGAGAATATGCAGCCGTGCCTGGGGGACACGCTGCTTGAGGGCAAAGAAGGCGTGAATCATGGTCTTAATGTCTTTGATAGGGTGAATACGCACGACCGCGGTTATATCGATAAACCCATCGGGGACTTTGGGGAGGACCCGCTCGAAGCGTTCCACGTGGATACCGTTGCTGATGACCTTTTGGTGACGGGGATCGCAGCCCAGCTCGGTCTGGATGTCGGCATACCGCTGAAACAGCGAGGTGACACTGTCCGCCCGATAATAAGCACAGTGGGACAGCATATAAAACATATTGATCCACTGCTGCTTGAAATAGGGGGAAATCCACTTGGCGCGCAGGATCTCCTCTTCCCTCTCCCGGGTGTAGATGCCGTGCTCCGTCAAAATGTAAGGGCGTTTGTATTTCCAGGCGCCGAGCGCGCCCAGCACCCCGCCGTATCCGGTGGCGGTCGCGTGGTAGACGTCCGCTTTCGGCACAGCCTGTCCCAACAAATACAGAGTGGGCAGGAACATCGACCGGATGCTGTGGAAAAAGTCAGCGAACGAAACAAACGGATATTCCGTCTTACAGACATCAAGCAGGATGTTGAGAAAGGTTTCGCTCATCAGGAAGGATACGGCGCCGACGTGTTTTGTATTGTACAACCGGAAGAGAACGTCCCAGTCCGGGTCCTGGCAAAGCACCAGTTTTTTCAGCTCCTCAATCTCCCGGCGGCTGAAATGGAATCGGTCCTGTTTCGTCGCTTGCAGCCGCAGCGCGTCGTCCAGGAACACCTCATGAATTTCCGACACATTATCCGGCAGGTCGTATTTAAACTGTCCCTGGTCTTCGGCTTTGGCCCCGATCACCCACAATACATAGTCATGCTGGGGGTTCGAGGTAATCAGCGAATGCATCCAGCTGGATACGCCGCCGCGCACATAGGGATAGCATCCTTCCAGTATCATGCAGATGCGCACGGCTTATCCCCCTTTCATTTTAATGCGCACCTGATCCGAGGAGGCGCGCAGCAGATAATAATCCCCACTGATGTGTTCTATCGATCCGCCTTCCACTTTACCCGGTTCCCCGCCGTTGCAGCGAACCATCAGGTAAGCCTCGTCCCAGAATCCTCCCAGGCGGAGATGGATGCCGTCCTCGTTGTCCGTGCGTTCCACTGAAAGTACATCATAGCGCTGGGTGGCACAGGAGGAATCGCTGGCGACCAGGCTGCGGATGTTCGGCGCCGAGGTGTAGAGCCAGTCCATATAACCGTTCAGGTTGCCGTACAGCGTATTCCAGCCGTCGGCGGCGCCGCGGTCCTCGTCCAGCACGTCGTCGGGATGGATAAAATGAGAGTTGACATAATACAGGTTGAGTGTGTTGAGCGCCGCCCAGTACATATACTGGTCGAGCTGAGCGCCGGATATGACGCGCGGGAATTCCACGATCCCATCCTCGCTGATACAGAATTCCTGGCTGTATTCAATTTCCCCTTCCAGATAAAGGCTGCTGATCGTTTTTATCTGGGGAAAATTCGCTTTCAGCATCCGCCGCCCTTCAGCGGAGAGAATATTGGAAGGCGGCACGTAGGTGGATACCGTCGCATCCGGGAACAGGGTATGGGTATAATCGATTGCTTCCCGCAGCGCCGCCGCGGCGTCCTGCTCGGTTTTCCAACGCTTATAATTCACTTTCCCCTTAAAATCAAAGCCCGGAAAGCATAGCGGCAGATGATTATACCCGTGCAGGCCGATCTCTCCCCCGTTGTCGAGAAGCAGAGCGCCAAAATGACGGAACCGCTCCTGATCGGTCTGCCGGGGAAACAGGCCGTCCACGTCTTCCGTGTAATCTTCGATGATCATACCGGTATAGCGAACGCCGTAGTCGTCACAGAATTTCAGCATATCCGGCCACCAGACGTTGGAATAAAAGCTGGAAATATCGCGGTTGTAATCCCGGCGGATATACTGGCCGTCCCCCATGGGCACCGGGGACGGAAAATCATCCAGAAAAAAAGACGAGGCGTTGATGACCGGATAGACGCAGGTATCCTCCAGCAGGCTGTATGCGGCGGCGGTCAAGCCGCGCGTCGTCTTTTCGGCAAACCCGTGGTTGTTGACGACAAAGCGTCCCTTTCCGCAGTCCATGCTCCACACCAGCGGCACGCGGCTGGTGTCATCCGACCAGGCATATACGCGCGCCTTGCTGCTAAGCCGCACGCTCAGGGCCGTGGCCATGGGGTCGCCCCAGTGAAAACGGAAGCCTTTGGAACCGATCATAAAATCATCGGACAAATTCATCCCCTTAATTTGCGCATAAGACACCGCGCCTTCCTCCACGCCGAGATAGGTGCTCAGGTAGCGATAGACCGGTGAACCGTCCGGCGTACAGAACAGCATCACGCGCCCGCCGTTTTCCACCCAATCAAGAAGCGTAATAATGGTATCCCCCAGCACGTCCAAGTGCTGAAACGCCAGGATAACCGTGCGGTATTCGGCAAAATCCGGAACCGCCTGCCGGGATACATCGATAAGGTCATACCCTATCCGCATTTGTCCCAATACTTCCCGGATATGCTTTGTGAAAACCGCATTGTTTTCCTGGGTACTGTCCCGCAGGAACAGGCAGGTACTCTCCACCTCGACAATCCGCTTTTTCTCCGCGATGGCCGAAGCCGGCAGCTCGGTCAGTTTGTTGGCCGACACGGAATACTGCACGCCCAGATTATCCGCCAGCAGCAAACCTGTCACCGCCAGCAGCAACACGATGGATAGAAAGGTCGTAGCGAACTTTTTACACATCCGCAGCATCGGGCGGTTCCTCCTTTCGCATCTCCGGATCCCAGAAAGACAACCGTATCCGTCCTTCCGGCGTTAGATACACGCGTCGCTTTTTCATATCTTCCACCGTTGCCCGGAGTCCCTCGCCATCGTTCATCGCCTGGCAGGTTTTCAGTTTGGCAAACCAGGCCCGTTCGCTGCCCGGCCATGTATTTATAAGACGGTCGGCGAGAAAACGGGCCTGCGTATAGTTGCCCAGTTCCAGATAATTGTCCACTCCGCGCAGGCAGGGCTCCATCTCACCCGGCTGCGCCTGCATCTGGCTGTCCAGCAAATCGGCATAGCGCTGCCGATAGACGAACACCACATTGTCATCGATCAGGCCGCTGTCAATGTATCGTTGCAGGCTGTGCAGATAGCGTTCGCGTTTTTCCTCGCTTTCGGGATCATCCATATAAGCCTTTTCCGTCTGCTGCATAGACAGCTCATATTCGCGCTGCATCTCCATGATGGCTGTCGAAGCATAATGGGTCACCTCAATATCATCATCAAGACGGGCCTCTTGCAGCAATTCGATGTACTCATCGGGATTCTGGTGCAGGATATCCAGCATGAGCTTTCTTCGGGTTTCGGCGTCGTTAATCGCCATGGCCTCTTCCAGCGGGATGACCGATCCCACCGAGGAATCCTCTTCAATACGGCGCAGCCGCAGGTCATCCTTTGACAAATGCATCTCATCCAGGGAGAGAGGCTTGACTCCCGCTTTATGAAAGCGGGAGTGATAGTCCGCAATCAGGCCGGCGATCACACCAAAAACCGGCACCAGAACAATAAGCGGAAAGAGCTGCTCCGAAAATTTGAAAAAGCGCGTGCGAATACCGAGATAGATAAGTAGGCAAAGCACAAGATGCCCCACCAGATACACGATTAAAAATGTCTTCATCGTTTACCACCGCGATCCATTTCCCGGAAAGACAGCCCGGATTTGTGTATCCGGTCCAGGATCACCTGGATATTGTCCTTGTTTGTCTGCATCAGGCAGAGATAAAGCTCCCCATCCGGCCCGATTCCCAGCAGGTCCGTTGCCCGCAGCAGGCTACCCAGCCGGTTTCCCACCTGTATCAGATTCTGGGGAGTCGTACTGAAACGGATGAGGATGTATTCCGTCACGCCGTTTTCGGCCATCTCCTCTTTTACAGCGACGATCTGGCTGAAATAGTCGGCCCGGATAATCCGGCTGCCGGGAATATACATTTCATCTTCGATCTGTTCGGTATATTCCAGCGCGCGAATCAGCGAAATTTTCACCAGCCCGCAGATGATTTTAACCAGATTTTCATAATAGACCGCCATCTGCTCATACTTGACTTTCTGCAGGACAATCAGTGCGATAGGCGCCTCTCCCCGGTACAGCGGCACCGCATATTCGGGATATCCAAGCAGCCTCTCCCGGTTGACCCAGACCTCTCCATCCGTAAATTCGTCCGTCATTTTTTCCAGCTTGGAGAGGTTCAGCGATTTTTGCGTGACATCGACGATTTCTTTGGAGCAGGCTATCAGGCGGCCAAACAGCATTTTTTCATCGCATTGGTAGATGCAGACCGACTTGTTGTCCAGCACCCCTTCCAGAGCGGTCAGCGCCTCGCTGAACACCTCGTCAATCAGGGTGCTGTCCAGGCTTTTGGTAATGTCGAACAACCGGCCGAAGCTGTCCCGATAGGACATGATCTGCGATTTATACTGCTCCTTATTATGCAGCGCACTGGCGTAAAACTCATTGAGTAAAATGTATTTATCCTCTAAAATGGCTTTTTCTTCCACTATAAAGCGATTGTCATTGCGCAAGCGATCCTTGACATAACCGGTCACAGCCCCGATCAGGAAAAAGAAAATAAAAGGCAGCCAGGTATCAATGTCGTACAGGGTCGCCTGCCAGTTGTTTTCAGTGGTAATGGAGGATACCAGCAGGGACAGGCTGGCCAGGGCTGAAGCCCCCAGACCGGTTTTCATCCCGTGCATGGTTCCCATCAACACAATGTAGATCAGTCGGAAATCGATATACCGGAATTGTACCGTCGTTGACGTAATACGGTTCAGAAATTCCATCAGCAAGAAACCGATCAGCAGCTCAGCCAGCTTGACAATGAACGAATGCCTCTTAAAAAAAGCCCCCACGGCAGACCAGAAGGGCCGTTTTTCCTCCACCGCCGCGTCCTCCGTGCGCTGAATCAGCGCGGGGAATTCCTCCTCCAGTCCCCGCAGAGGAATCCAGTCGAATTCGCGGCGCGGCACATCCTGCGACACATCGGTGTCCATCCCGAGAGCCGCCGGCGCATAGGACAGGCGCACGGTAGGAAACTGCCGGCTGAAGAGGGCCCCCAGCTCTCCAAAGGTCAGCACTGTCGCAGCCGGCACCCGGATCTTTTCATAGCCAAGAGGCCAGCTTTCCACCATTCTCAGCAGCAGTTCTCCCAAATCCGCCTGGGATAAGAAGCCGCCGCGCTGATCCTCCGGTGCGGGGAAGTGGATCGCCGCGCGGCTTTTTGCCTGAGAAATGGCGTCCCCGATGAGCGATACGCTTTCCCCATACCCAAACAGGCTGGGGAGATACATTAACAAAACCGCTATGTTTTTACGCGCCCGGTAATAGGCGCACAATTGCTCACAGGCGGAAAACAGCATGCCCAGATCGTAATCCGGCAATGACGACGACGCGCTGCCCTGATAGGAAGGCAGCAGATAGATCACCTTGTGTACGTCATGCTTGTCACAAAGACGCAGGCAACATTCCAAATCGCGGTATTCTTCAAAATACTCCTGCTGTGTATACAGCGGCTGGGCGAAAAACAATACCGTTTCAAAGGCGTAGGAATGAAATATTTTTTCAAACCCGTCCTCATGAGGAGATATCCGGAACGGGGTTACCGCCTTTCCCTTCCCGGGCGCGATGAGATCGTTGGAAGCCATAACCACTTTATGGTTGCGTACCAGCTGATCGCTGACAGACGGTGTCAGACCGGCCAGACGTCCGGTCAATAAAATATCCAAGATGGTATCCCCCTTTTTTCAGCGATCGGATATAGGCGGCAACGCCATGTCTTGCTGGTACAGGTCATACACCGCTTTGAGATTATCCCGGGCATCCGTAAAAGCCTGCACCACGGCTGGTTCAAAGTAAACGCCGCTATGCTCCTGTATATAGGAAAAGGCGTGTTCAAAGCTCCAGGTCTTTTTATAAATACGCGGAGAAGTCAGGGCGTCGAAAACATCCGCCACCGAAGCAATTTTGGCTTCCAGACATATGTCGTCCCGCTTCAGACCCAGATAGCCGGTGCCATCGATACGTTCGTGATGCTCATGGGCAATGCGGGCCGCCATCTGCACAAAGGCATCCGGTGACCCATTCAGCATATGGAATCCATACTGGTTATGCCGCCGAATTTCCTGAAACTCCGTATCGGTCAGCGGACCGGTCTTAAACAGGATTTCATCCGGGATGCACACCTTGCCGATATCGTGCAAAAGAGACGCGTCGGCAATAGCGGCGGCTTTTTCCTCTCCCAGCCCCATTTTCAAAGCTACAATCCTTACATATTCCGCCACATGAAGCAGATGGTGATTGGGGCCGTCGCACTTATCCCGTATGATATCCACAGCCAGACCACCCATATCGATCCGGCCGTCCAGCTGGGTATAAACCAGACCGTAATTGCCGCCGTCTTCTACCGGCGGCAGCGCCTGCGTTTGGGACTCTTCCGCAACCGCCGCCCCAGTCGCCATCCGGGGTTCCACCCCTGCGGCCCGGCCGGGACAGGAAGCGGCGACGATCCGCCCGTTTGGGCTGGCCCGCAATGCATCCATTGCCGTCCCGGCGGCGGCGAGCATAGCCGCCGCCC
>URYP01000024.1 GCA_900552115.1 uncultured Oscillospiraceae bacterium
TGGTAGGAGCCGCCGAATGGGCGGCGCGGGTTTTATAAACAGTGGTGCGGGTATCGTACGCTCCGCCGATGATACGGCCGGTACCGAAAGACACCTGCACAGCGGACTGGGTGTGATCGCGGCGGTCGGTCAGCTCGGCCGGGATATCCTCCAGGAACCGGGAGGCCCGGTTGCGCCCGGTCGTGCCGTACAGCGTGCGGCTGCGGGCATTGGTGATAAACAGCTTCTGTTTGGCGCGAGTCACCGCCACATAGCACAGCCGCCGCTCCTCTTCCATTTCCTCCGGGTCAAAAAGGCTGGGCATACCGGGGAAAATCCCGTCTTCCATGCCCGGCAGGAACACCACCGGAAATTCCAGCCCTTTGGCCGCATGGATGGTCATGAGGATGACCGTATCCGCCCCGGCGTCATAATTGTCCACGTCGGTCATCAGGGCCGCCTCTTCCAAAAAGCCGTACAGGCGGGGAAAATCCTCGTCGCTGTTGCGCTCATAATCCTTCAGGGAGGAAGCCAGCTCCTTGAGGTTGTCCACCCGGCCGGCTTCCGCTTCCCCGGCCCGCTCCCACATGGCCAGATAGCCGGTGGTTTCCAGCATCTCCTCATACAGCGCGCTGACCGAGCTGTCTTCCTGCTCGTTCATCCGCCGCAGCGTTTCCATCATCTCCGTAAACTGGCGGATTTTCCCCGCGGCCCGGCTGAGCGCCGGATAGTCCTCCGCGTGGAGCAGCACCTCATAGAGCGAAACGCCCAACCCGTCCGCAATAGAGGCCGCATTGTCCATGGTGGTGTCTCCGATGCCGCGTTTAGGCTCGTTGATTATGCGGCGCAGGCTCACGCCGTCCTCCGGATTGTTGATGACCCGCAGGTAAGCCATGGCGTCCCGTACCTCGCGGGTATCGAAGAACCGGTGTCCGCCAATGATGCGGTAGGGTACGCCGCTTTTAACCAGCGCCCGCTCAATGGCGTTGGACTGCGCGTTGGCCCGGTAGAGTACGGCAAAATCGCTGTAGCGTCTTCCCTTTTCCACCTCGTCCAGGATGGTATCGGCAATCAGACGGCCCTCTTCGTCCTCATTTTCCGTCGTGTGCCACTGGATGAGGTCGCCTTCGCCGTTTTCTGTCCACAGGGTTTTCCCCTTGCGGTTCTGATTTTTGGAAATGACGGCATTGGCCGCGTCGAGAATATGGGAGGTCGAGCGGTAATTCTGCTCCAGCCGGATAACCGCGCAGTCGGAGAATTCGTCCTCAAAGCTGAGTATGTTTTCAATGGTGGCGCCCCGGAATTTATAAATACTCTGGTCGTCATCGCCCACCACGCAGAGATTGCCGTGGCCCGCCGCCAGCAGGCTGATAAGCTGGTACTGCGCGTGGTTGGTATCCTGGTATTCATCCACCATGATGTAGCGATAGCGCCGCTGGTATTTCTGCAGCGTTTCCGGGAACTGCTGGAACAGGCGAACCGTCTGGCAGAGGAGATCGTCAAAATCCATGGCGTCGGCCTGCTTCAGACGCTCCTGATAGGCTTTCCAGCAGGCGCCGATCTTCTGCTTGCGGTAATCGCTGCCCGCCTGTGCGGCATAGTCGTCCGGCGTGATGAGGCTGTCCTTAGCCCGGCCGATCTCTGCGAGAATGGCTTTGTGCCCCAGCACCTTTTCCTCCACATTCAGGGTTTTCATGCATTCTTTCATCAGGCGGCGGCTGTCGTCGGTATCGTAGATGGTGAAGTGAGAGGAATAGCCCAGCTGCTCCCCTTCCCGCCGCATGATCCGCGCGCAGAAAGAGTGGAACGTGCTGGCCATGACCTCCTCGCCCTCTTCGCCCAGCATACGGCCCAGACGCTCCTTCAGCTCGCCCGCCGCCTTATTGGTAAAGGTGATCGCCAAAATCCGCCACGCCGGACAGGGATCGGCCGCGCAGAGTGATTTTATATAATCATTGGCCTCGCGGCTTCCCGCCGCGCAATCCTGAAGCGCCTGCCAGTCCTCCTCCGTCAAAGTTTCCGGCAGGGTTTCCTCCTGAAAGCCGCGGCCAAAGGCCACCATCTGGGCAATGCGGTTGACCAGAACCGTGGTTTTGCCGCTGCCGGCGCCGGCCAGGATCAGCAGCGCGCCCTCGGTATGGAACACCGCCTCCTGCTGGCGGTCGTTCATGCGTGAAAACTGACGCCGCAGTATATCACGGCGGACACGAGTATATTCGGTAGGTGTGGGTAGGCTCATAGCGGTTGTCCTTTCTCTGTCAATCCGTATAGAAAAACAGGAGGAATCCCTTCCTCCCGCTCCCTCATCAAGGTGAATTCATTATACTAGAATGCGACAGAAAATGCAATCGCTATCTTTGCGGGGCCTCATCCGGTTTTCCTGCAAACAAAAATGGGAAACCCTCTTTATCCGCCGGGAGAAATCTGCTATAATAAGGAACGAATTTTGACGTCTTGGGAAAGGACGATGCACTATGAAATATGTTGTATTGCTCTGTGACGGTATGGCGGATACGCCCTGCCCGGAGCTGGAGGGCCGCACCCCCATGGAGGCGGCGCGCAAGCCTCATATGGACGCGCTCGCGGCGAGAGCCGAGGTGGGCACGGTTCGCACCGTGCCGGAGGGACTGGCCCCCGGCAGCGACGTGGCCAATCTCGCGGTCATGGGCTATGACACGCGCACGTGTTACACCGGGCGCTCCCCACTGGAGGCTGCCAACATCGGCGTGGAGCTGGCGGACGATGACGTCGCCTTCCGCTGCAATCTGGTCACCCTATCCGACGACCCGGTTTACACCGATAAAACCATTTTGGATTACTGCGCCGGCGACATCCACACCGCCGACGCGGATCCCATTATCCGCACCATACAGGCGGAGCTGGGGGGCGGGACGTTTGATTTTTACACCGGTACCGCTTACCGGCACTGCATGGTGTGGCACGGCGGCAAAACCGCACTGGGAGCAATCACGCCGCCCCACGATATCACCGGCAAGCCAATCGCCCCTTATCTGCCTGCGCATCCTGACGCCGCGCCCGTTTTGGAGCTGATGCGGCGCAGTGCGGAACTTTTAAAGGAACATCCCGTCAACCGGGAACGCATCCGACAGGGGCTCGCCCCGGCCAACGCCATCTGGCTTTGGGGGCAGGGCAAGCGGCCGCGGCTGCAGTCCTTTGCCGACCATTACGGTCTGAAAGGTTCGGTGGTATCGGCAGTGGATCTGCTAAAGGGGATTGGCCGCCTGGCCGGCATGAACGTCTGCGAGGTGGAGGGCGCCACCGGATACATCGACACCAATTATACCGGTAAAATGCAGGCGGCGCTGGAGGAGCTGAAGAACGGGCAGGACTACGTCTACATCCATGTCGAAGCGCCCGACGAGTGCGGGCATCGCGGCGAGGTGCACAATAAGGTAAAGGCCATCGAGGATATCGACCGGCTGATCCTCGGCCCGCTGCTGGAGGCACTGCCGGCACTGGGCGATTATACGCTGATGGTGCTGCCCGACCATCCCACCCCGCTGGCCATCCGCACCCATGTGGCAACGCCGGTGCCCTATCTGCTTTATCGCAGCGGCGCTCCTGTGGAAAGCGGCGTCCGCGCCTTTACGGAAGCAGAGGCCGCTTCCACCGGTCTCTGTGTGGACCCGGGCTATACGCTGTTTGACCGTGCGCGGTCTTAAACCTGTGCCTGGATCAAAAAGAAGGCTCCCCATCGGGGAGCCTTCTTTTTGATTTATATTGCTTGGGTTTTAATCCCCTGTGCATCCTTCTGTCCCCCCAATTCCTCAAACAGGCGGACATACCGGTCCGGGAACGCACTGTTTTTTCGCCAGAGAAAGGTAAAATCGTGCCTATAGTGGAAATCGTCCAGCGGGATGCGGCGCAGCCGGCCTTCAGCCAATTCCGCCCGTACGGCGGCCTCGTAAAGAAACGTGACGCCGCAGCCTTTACATACCAACGCTTTAATCGCGTCGATGCTGGCAATTTCCATGACCTGCTGAAAATCCTCCAGGGCAATATTTTGCAGTTCCAAATGCTTTTCAAGAATGGTGCGGGTGCCGGAGCCCGGTTCCCGGATAATCAGCCTTTCTGCAAGCAAATCGCCCAGCCGCTTTACCGATGAAGCCAGCGGATAATCCGCCGCGCAAACGGCGATATATCGCTCCGAGGAATAGGGGATATGGTCGTAGGCGTCCTTGTCATAAAACCCTTCCACAATGGCAAAATCCAATGTCCCGTCATCCACTTGTTCCAGCAGGGAACGCGTATTGGCCACGTCCATCCGCACCTGGGCAGCCGGGTGCTTCGCCAGATAACCGTGCACGGCGGCGGGCATGACATAGGCGCCCACCGTCAGGGTAGCGCCGAAATGAAGCTGCCGCTCTCCCCCTGCCAGGCGCGTCAATTGTTCCCTGAGAAACACGTCGTCATGCTTCACGGTCTGCGCGGCCTGTAAGAGCAGACGGCCGGCCTCTGTCAAAACCGCCTGCTTTCCCTCAAATCGAAACAAACGCACCCCGTACTCATCCTCCAGCTGGTGGATATGCCGGGACACACCGGGCTGGGTAATATTCAGCTCTTCCGCCGCGCGGGTAAAGTTCATATGGCGGCAAACCGCCAAAAAGGTATGAATGCGAAAATCCAGCATGATAACCGCCCTCCCCTTTTATCATAACATATTGTTATAAAAAGATAAAGATTCATAATTTTACATTATTAACCATCCGCGCTATACTGGAACGCAGATTGTTGAAGGGTGTGGTCCAAAATGAATTTTGTACGACAACATACGCGGGGGATCCTGCTATGCCTGATCATAGCGGTACCCGCATGGCTGCTGGGCCGCCTGGCCCCCGTAGTGGGAGGCCCGGTGTTCGCCATACTGGCGGGAATGCTTCTGGCGCTGGTTCTGGGAGACAAGGGCGCTTATCAGGCGGGAATCACGTTTACATCCAAAAAGCTGCTGCAGGCGGCTGTGGTACTGCTTGGATTCGGCCTGAACCTCAATGTGGTGGTCAAAACCGGATGGCAGTCGCTGCCGATTATCCTTTCCACCATCACCACGTCGCTGGTCATCGCTTTCATTCTCAAAAAAGCGCTGCGTATTCCCAGCAAAAGCGCCACGCTGATCGGCGTGGGGTCTTCCATTTGCGGCGGTTCCGCCATTGCCGCCACCGCACCGGTCATCGGCGCCGACGACGAGGAAATAGCGCAGTCCATCTCCGTAATTTTTCTGTTTAATATCGCCGCCGCCCTGATTTTTCCCTCCCTGGGCAGTCTGCTGGGCCTGTCAAACGAGGGATTCGGCCTGTTTGCTGGTACCGCCATCAACGACACCTCCTCGGTTACCGCTGCCGCGGCCGCTTGGGATGGTATCCATCACAGCAACACCCTGGAGGCCGCGACCATTGTTAAGCTGACCCGGACGCTGGCCATCATTCCTATTACGCTGGTGCTGGCCTTTGTCCGCGCCCGGCGGGAGAAGAAAGAGGAAACAGCCGGCCATGCAAAAAAGCTGAAACTGAAAGCCATTTTCCCTTTCTTTGTCCTGTTTTTTGTGTTGGCCTCGGTCGTCACGACCCTGTTCAGCCTGCCGGCTGCCGTTACCACACCGCTTAAAGAGCTCAGTAAATTTCTTATTATCATGGCTATGGCGGCCATTGGCCTGAATACCAATATTGTGCGGCTGGTTCGCACCGGCGCCAAGCCCATCCTGTTAGGCCTGTGCTGCTGGGTGGGAATCGCCGGCGTCAGCCTCGGCGCGCAGCAGCTTTTGGGACTAATGTAAGCCATCGCCCTTTTGTGGTCAATACCAATACAGTATAAAAGGCCCCTATACGGTTCTGCGGTGAACCGTATAGGGGCCTTTTTCCCGACCATACTAAGTTTAAAGGAGGTGACGTCCATGAAAAGCGATCAAATGCCGGTGGGCTTTCTAATGGCCCTGGCACAAGACGAATCCGCGACGGCGTATTTCGGCAAGTTGTCGGAGGAGCAGCGCCAGGAGGTCCTTCAGAAGGCCCGGCAAGCCTCGTCCCGCCAGGAGATGCGCCAGTATGTCCACAGTCTGGGACAGAGCACAACCATGTAATTACTGTTTGACCCGGTGCATATCGAGCTGGGCCATCACCAGTCCATAGTAGATCCCCTTTTTCCGCATCAGTTCGTTGTGCGTGCCCATTTCCGCCACCTTGTGCCGGTCGACCACCAGAATGCGGTCGGCATGGCGCAGGGTGGACAGGCGGTGGGCAATGGCAAAGGTCGTGCGGTCTTTGGTCAGGCGTTCCAGCGCCTGCTGAATCTGGTATTCGGTTTCGGTATCCAGGCTGCTGGTCGCCTCGTCGAGGATCAGCAGCCGCGGGTCGTGCAGGATCGCGCGGGCAATGGCGATGCGCTGACGTTCTCCGCCCGACAGGGTGTAGCCATGCTCCCCTACATAGGTATCGTACCCATCGGGAAACTTGGTGATGAATTCGTGAGCGTTGGCCATTTTGGCTGCCCGCACCACATCCTC
This sequence comes from uncultured Oscillospiraceae bacterium, assembly GCA_900552115.1. Classification (GTDB taxonomy): domain Bacteria; phylum Bacillota; class Clostridia; order Oscillospirales; family Acutalibacteraceae; genus UMGS1474. The sequence goes on from URYP01000024.1 coordinate 6,497, forward strand.
ATACCGCGCGTCCTGCTTGGCATAGCGGATATTGTCGTATATGCTGCCGGAAAACAGGAATGTTTCCTGCAGAACCACGCCGATTTGGTGGTGTAAGCTCTCTTTTGAGATGTCCCGCAGGTCGACGCCATCCAGCCGTATCCCGCCGTCATCAACATCGTACAGCCGCATCAGCAGATTGATCACCGTCGATTTTCCGGCCCCCGATGAGCCGACCAGGCCGATCATTTCGCCCGGCTTGACGGTAAAGCTGACGTCTTCCAAAACCGGCAGATAGGAACGGTAGCCAAAAGTTACGTGCGAAAACTCCACATTCCCTTTGATGGCGTGTTCCTTTGCCTGCGGACGGTCCACCACGTCGGATTCTTCATCCAGGATATCGTATATCCGTTCCAGCGAGGTGGTCAGCCGCATCAGCATACGCGGCAGGCGGGTGATGAAGCCCAGCGGTCCATACAGCATGCCGGCGTAGGCAACAAACTGGATGAGCTGGCCGGGGGTCATGCTGCCCCCCATCACGTCCAATCCACCGAAAAAAATGACAAAGAACGAGCCCACCGTCAGCAGGAAGGTGACAAAGGGGTAGAGGGTGGCCCAGAAAAGCTCATTGCGCCGCTGCATACGGGTCAGCCGCTCGGTATAATGGCGAAAACGGGTGATTTCCCGCTCTTCCTGCCCAAACGACTTGACCACCCGGATGCCGGACAGCACGTCCTGCAGGCGGCCGTTCACTTTGTCGTTAAACCGCCACTGCTGCCGCCACAGACGCATCTCATAGCGATGGAAGGCCCGGATCAGGAAGCCCGCGGCCGGCAGCAGCGCGATAGTCAGCAGCGCCAGCTTCCAGTCCATGGCCAGCATGGCGGCCATGGCGCCGATCATGATGAAAATTTGGGTGAACATGCCGGCAAAAACCTCTTCCATGAACTGCCGGATGGTGCCGGTATCATCGACTACCCGGTTCATCAGTTCACCGGTCTGGCGGCTGTCCAGAAAGGACAGGGACAGGGCGTTGATTTTGGAAAACACCCGCTGCCGCAGGTCCCGGCTGATGCGGGTGCCCAAGCGGTTGCTCCACAGGGTGCGGGCGATGGACAGCGCCAGCGACAGGACCAGCATGGCGAGCATCAGGCCGAAAAAGGTCAGTATCTGTGCGGCAGAGCCCTTGGCCGGTACCAGCACGTCGTCCACAAAGAAGCGCTGCACATACTGCTGCCCGACCGTGATGGCCGAGATAACCACCATAAACAGGGTGATCAGCAGCAGCGGAAGCGCATATGGCCTGCACAAATCCCAGAACCGGTAGAAGGTTCGTCCCCGCCCCTGGCAGTGTGGACAGACATGCGTGCCCGGCAGCACCTTGCCGCACTGCTCGCAGTACCGTTCCTTTTCCTGCGAGACGATCTCCCTGTCCTGTCCCCGGCAGAACAGGGTTGCGCCCCGCGCCAGATAGGACTGGCGCACCATATGCCGCATGTGAAAGCGGCACAGCAGGGTTTCCTTATCCCCGGTTTTGGCGATCAGCAGGCCGCTGTCCACCTGTGGGGAGCAAAGTACCTCGTCCAATTCTTCCAGAGCCAGCCGATGCTCCACCCGGCCGTTCTGCCAGATGAGCAGAGTGTTCCTGGTTACCACAGCGTAGCCCTGCGGACAATAGTCCCCGTCCGCCGTCAAGTCAAAGGGCACGCAGTAGACGATATCCCCGGCTTTGACCGGCAGCAGCGCCGCCTGCACCTCGTCCGGGAGAGTATAACGCAAATTCACGATGGCTCACCGCCTTTCCTTTTGCCGGCCATCAGATAAACAGATCCAGCTTTTTGATTTCCTTGGGGGTCAGCGCGTAGAGATCGGGAATTTCAAACCGGTTGCCGTCCAGGTCGTTGACCAGATAACGGTTTTTGCCGATCGCGTACACATTGCTGCCCCCCATCCGCACGGTAAAGCGGCAGTCGCCCCGGTCGGTCTGCACGTCCCAGTAGGAGTAGCCGTATTCCTCCTTGATGTCCCGCACCCGCAGGATTTTAGGCGTAAAATACCGCAGCGCCATTTGATCTTCCAGCAGCCGGCGGGCTGCCTCCGGCAGGGCCGCAAGATCGTCGATCAGGCCGATTTCCCGGCCGTCCCCTTCCGGCTCGCGGATGGAGATATAGCGGTCGGGGTCCGAAAAGGGGAAACAGCGGTGCACCGCCACCCGGGGATAGGTTTTACCGCCGAATTCCAGCTTCAAAAAGCCGCCGGTGGTAGCCGTAAATACCGCGTTGTCTTTGGTGATCCAGCGGATAGCGATGTTTTCCTCCACCGCCTGTTTTTCCTGTTCGAGTATGTCGATGTCCTTATTTTCGTCCATCAGTCCCCCACTCCTCTCATGGCCAGCGCCTTGGACTGCAATTGCAGCAGCTTATAATACTCGCCTTTTTGATGAACCAGTTCTTCATGTGTGCCGCTTTCCACCAGCCGCCCGTTATCCAGCACAACGAGGCGATCCGCTTCCCGCAGGGTGGATAGGCGATGGGCGATGGAAATGGTGGTGCGGCCCTCGATCAGCTTTTCGAGGGAGGCCTGGATGGCCCGCTCCGTTTCGGTATCCACCGAGGCGGTGGCCTCGTCCAGCACCAGAATGCGCGGATTGGCCAGAATGGCGCGAGCAATCGAGAGCCGCTGCCGTTCCCCGCCTGAAAGCTGCCGGCCGCCCCGGCCAATCAGGGTATCGTATCCGTCCGGCAGCCGGCAGATGAAGGGGTGCGCGCTGGCCGCGATAGCCGCCTGCACAATCTCATCCCGCGAGGCTCCCGGCCGGGCGTAGGCTATGTTTTCCGCAATAGTGCCCATAAAGATATAGGTTTCCTGGCTGACCATGGCCACCGCTCCCCGCAGGGAGGAAAAGGCCAGATCCTTCACATTGATGCCGTCCAGCAGCACCTCGCCGGAGTCCGCGTCATAGAGGCGGGATATCAGGTTGACCAGCGTGGACTTGCCCGCGCCGGATTTGCCCACAATGCCCAGCATCTCACCGGACTTTACCTCAAGATCGATGTTGTGCAGGATCTCCTTGTGCGGGTCGTAGCTGAAGCTGACCCCCCGCAGGGTAACGTCCCCCCTGATGTTGGTTTGCACGGGATTGTCCTTTTCCACAATCTCCGGCACGGCGTCGATGATCTCAAAAATCCGCTGCGCGGCGTTCATGCTGTTGGTCCACCACTGGAACATGTCCGAAAAAAAGGTCATTGGCCCCTGCATCATGGTGAGGTAATTGACAAACGTGATGAGCTGACCATAAGTGAACTCCCCAGAGGAGGTCAGGATCAGGACCGCGCCCACGCACCACACCAGCAGCACCGGCAGGTCGCGTCCCACGCTGTAGGTGGCATCATACCGGTTGCGATAGCGCACCAAATCCATTTCCGCGTCCCGCACCCGGTTGTTGACCCTGTCAAAACGGGTGTCCTCCGTCTGCTCCTGCCCGAAGGTTTTGACCACCCGCGCCCCGGTAAGATTATCGTTAAGCACCGAGTAGAGCGTGCGCATAACCTTGGCGCGGCGGCCGTTGGCGTGCCAGCAGCGGGGCATCAGCTTGTAGCTGATGAAAAAAAGCGGCGGCAGCAGGATAAGCGCCACCAGCGCCAGCCGCCATTCGATAATGAACATAAACACCGACGCCGCGATAATGGTGAGTACATTGAACACCAGGTAAGGCAGGCCGTCAATGAAAAGATGGGTCACTTCATTGGCGTCGCCGTTGACCCGCTGCATCAGACTGCCGGTCTGGCGGCGGGTGAAAAAGCCGATGGAAAGCCGTTGCAGGGCCGAAAAAACCTGGTTTTTGAGCTGACAGACCACACCGGGCACCATATAGCCGACCATGCGGCCCTGCACAATGCCGGTGATTTGCTGAAGCAGCTTGACAATCACCATGGTGATGACCAGATAGCCGAGCAGCAGCACGAAGTCGCCGCCTGTGAGCGTCCCGGCCGCCGCGTCTTTGGCCAGCACCTGGTCGTAGAGTACCGTGCCCGACAGATAGGGCCACACGGCATTGAGCACGCCAGACGCGGCAATGCAGAGGAACATGACGATCATGCGGCCTTTATACATTTTAAAGCAGGACATGATCCGCAGAAAAATCGTGTGTTTTTCCATACAGCGGGGGCAGACCGCCCGCCCCCGTTCGGGATAGGGCATGCCGCATTTGGGGCAGCAGGCGGCTTCTTCCTCCTCATCGGAAGGAGGCCCGTGCGGGTGTTCACCGCCGGATGGCACGTCCTCTCCCCCGCCCAGCGCGTCGCCAAGCTGGCGAACAAAGCGCATCATGGCGCGCAGGCGGGCACTGGAAAAGCGGCAGAGCCAGGTTTCCTCACCTTTTACCGTCACCACCAGCAGGCCGCCCACGACCTGGGGCTGAATGGACGGGCAGGACAGGTCTTTCAGCGGATAGGTGTATACCTGTTCGATGTCACCGGCCGACAGGGTATGGGTGCGGGGCAGCGTGCCGGCAAACTGCATCTCTTCGCTCAGCGCCGTCACCACAAACACCAGATGCGTTTCCGTAAGGAGCAGGTAGAGGTAGCGCAGCTCCCCTTCGTTTGTCATATCCGCCTGCACGCACGCCGTAGGCGCCAGCGGGTATCCTTTTTCCTCCAAAGCGGCCAGAAGGCCCTTCGGCAATTGTTTTATCTGATCCATACGTTCATACTTCCTATAGGTTACATGCGATCATGACCGCAAAATCTGTTTCATCGCTTCGTCCAGGATCGCCGCCACCCGCTGTGTCACGGCGGGTGAGGCGATATTGCTATGTTTGGCGCCGGCGTCGTGCAGGCGCTGGAACTCCTCCGCTTCATAGCAGAAGCCGTCCCGGCCAGAAAAATCAGCCCGCTCGTCGGGCTGCCCTTCACGGTGGAGGATAAACCCGTCGGCGCAGAACATATGGGGCACCTCTATCCAGCCCTTTGTTCCGAATATCCGGGCGTCCTGCCGGCCGATCGCGTCGATCCCACAGGTCATCTCCGCCACTTTGCCGTCAGGATATCGCAGCGTAACGGCAGCGAAGCTGTCCACCCCGGTAGGGGCGATCCGTCCGGCAGCCTTGACCTGCGGCTCGGCGGGCCCCATCAGCATCTGCGCCACATGGGTGGTGTAGACGCCCACATCCAGCAGGCCGCCGCCCCCCTGCGCCGGATCGTAGAGGCGGGAGCGCGGGTTACACTCCGCACAGAAGGTAAAGTCGATCTGCGCGTGGCGCAGGTCGCCGATAGCGCCCTCCCCTATTTTTCGGCAGATCGCTTTCCAAGCCGGGAGAAACAGTGTCCAGATGGCTTCCATCAGCAGCACGCCTTTTTCCTCCGCCAGCGCAAAGAGGGCGCGGCCCTCCTGCTCGGACATGGCCATCGGTTTTTCGCACAGGACGGACTTACCGGCTTCAAGACACAAGCGGACGGCGGCGTCATGCGCCGTGTTGACCACGGCGACATATACGATATCCACCTCCGGATCACGGGCCAGCTCTTCATAGCTGCCATAGGCTTTGGCGATGCCGTATTCGCCGGCCAGCTTTTCGGCGCGCTCCGCCGACCTGGCCGCGCAGGCGACGAGACCGGCGCCGTTCACGTCCCGCAGGGCCGACGCCATGTGGCGAGCAATGCCGCCGCATCCTAAAATCCCCCAATTTGCCATAGCGCTCCATCCTTTCCGATCATCCACAAATTTCCATTATCCGTATATGGTAAAAAAGCGGGCAGTTTTTTCAAACCACCCGCAATTGCCTTAAAAAGAGAGCGGACCTGTAAGCCGAGTTCTGTCGTGAACAGCCATCTATCTCGACTGCATGTTGCCATACAGCTCTAGCCGCCCGTTGAAGCCCATCGGGCCAATGGATCGCTTCGGTCGGCGTTGCTTCGGATAGGGTTTGCAGGGCCATATGGTCTCCCATATGCCGGTGAGCTCTTACCTCGCCTTTCCACCCTTACCGCATTTGCGGCGGTATATCTCTGTTGCACTTTCCCTGGGGTCACCCCCGGCGGCCGTTAGCCGTTATCCTGCCCTGTGAAGCTCGGACTTTCCTCATACGCCAAAGCGCACGCGGCTGCTCAGTCCGCTCCTACTAGTTATAGCCTAAACCATACGCCTTGTCAAGAAATGGGAGGCTTTTTTTAGGAAAAAATCAAGAAAACAGGCTCCCGGACGGATTATCCGGAAGCCTGCCCCTCTATGTAAGAAAACTTACCATTTGTCCTGGTTCTGTTTGACAATCCCGACGCTCATGTATTTGGACATATCGACAGCCAGCCGCTGGCAAATTGGCGCCGTATTGGCAAACACAGAGCAGTTTTTGCTTTTCAGGTTGGAAGCGATGGTGTCCAGCAGGTCGGATTCGTGTCCGATCATGGCGGACCATTCGGCGGCCTTCCAGTATGGATTCATTTTGCAAAGCAGCATGGCCATTTGGCGGCCGTTTTCCTTCCATTTCTGCTTAAACGCATTAGCCTGGTTATCTTCCTGCATGAGATGCTCCACATAGGCGACGAAAAAGCGGTTGTTGTTCCCCATTGCGGCCACCAGATTCCGCCCATCTTCAGACGGATAAATGCTGGTGATGATGGTGTCATACATTTTGTTCATGCCCAACAGTTTATTTTTGACTTCCTCCCTGAGCGGTGTCCGGAATGCCGCGTTGTTGATAAAAACGAGGCTCCAAAACACATTCTCGGTCGCATAGTTGCCAAACGCTTCGTAAAGTTGCAGTTCCTCCTGATCCATTGACGGACCCCCTTTCAATTTATACTATGTTAAGCAAAAACGATGTGTTCCTTGAATTAGCCACATTTACCGCGGCAAAAATTACGCTTTGTGCGATTTTAATTCGTTCTGAACATTATTGACAAAATGCTTAACATATATATAATAGAAAGTAATAAGGGAATGAAGTTCTCCCAAGGCCGCTGCCTGAACCGCTTTTCAGCTGATGACTTCTGTGATTTCGATCACGGGGGGCATTGGCTTTTTTTATGCCCCCTTGTTAGATCGGCCAGGTATAAAACGCCGTTCCGGCGTATCTCAAGGCAGCGAGCGGCGGCGGTCTGCGGCAATAGTAATTGTGGAGGATTCAATATGCTTCCAAGTTTAGCGCTTATGTTTGTTTTCGGGTTACTGCTCAGTTCCATTTTTCAGAGGCTGCATATCCCCGGCTTGCTGGGGATGTTGATTACCGGCATTCTGCTGGGACCATATGCGCTGAATCTTCTGGACAGCTCCATTTTAAACGTTTCTGCCGATCTGCGTCAAATGGCTCTGATTATTATTCTTATGCGGGCCGGGTTGAATCTCGATATTCGAGATTTGAAAAAAGTGGGGCGGCCAGCCCTCCTCATGTGCTTTGTGCCCGCCTGCTTTGAGATTGCGGGCATGGTGTTGATCGCCCCTAAGCTGTTGGGAATATCGGTGCTGGACGCCGCCATCATGGGCGCCGTCGTGGGGGCTGTATCCCCGGCAGTGATTGTGCCGAAAATGCTGCACCTGATGGAAAACCGGTATGGAACCGCCCAAAGTATTCCGCAACTGATAATGGCAGGCGCTTCGGTAGACGACGTGTTTGTCATTGTCCTGTTTACAGCCTTTACGGGGCTGGCCCAGGGACAAACCCTGTCCCCTCTCAGCTTCGTTCAAATACCGGTGTCCATTGTGACAGGCCTCGCTGCGGGTATTGGGCTGGGCCTTATTCTGGCTGTGTTTTTCAAAACTGTTCATTTGCGGGACTCGGTTAAGGTAATTATCCTGCTCAGTGTTTCCTTTCTGCTGATGACGCTGGAAACAGCGCTGAAAGGAATTCTCCCGCTTTCAGGACTGCTGGCCGTCATGAGTATGGGCGCCGCTTTGCAGAAAAAACGATTTGAGGCTGCCAAACGGCTGTCCGGGAAATTTTCCAAACTATGGATTGCAGCGGAAGTCTTGCTGTTCGTTTTGGTAGGAGCGACGGTGGATATTGGATACGCTGTTTCCGCCGGACCGGCGGTGGTTTTGCTGGTGCTCCTTGCCCTTATGTTCCGCATGCTCGGCGTATCCTGCTGTCTGTTTAAAACCAAGCTGCTCATGAAAGAGCGCCTGTTTTGCATGATTGCCTATCTGCCGAAAGCGACCGTACAGGCAGCCATTGGTTCAATACCTTTGACAATGGGCCTGTCTTGTGGAAAAATCGTGCTGACTGTGGCGGTTTTGGCTATACTAATTACCGCACCGCTAGGAGCGTTTGGTATAGATGTAACTTATCGACGCCTGCTGCGAAATTGATTCGTAAGATGAAATAATATTAATTCGTCATGGCTGTATAAACAAAAAAGGTGGCGGATGGCATTGCATCACATCATTTCACACGAGAGAACGTAGGGGGTGCTCACATAGATAATTATTAATTAAACAACAATAAACGCCAAATAGTGACAGCGCATGTAGCTTTTGCATTACATATTTCTACAAATTTTCTTTTCATTATTTATGAATTTAGCTATTTTTTTGCTTTTATAGTGTTTTTATTTGATCTAGTTTACTTTGTATCGTATTATGGATAAGGTTTTACACAAAATCATTTTGGAGGATAGAGAAGATGAAAAAGCGGATGTTAAAAACCCTGGCCTTATCCTGTGCGATGGCCATGCTGGTGGAGGTTTTTCCTTTGACCAGTTTGGCAGAGACAACGCGGCGCACCTTTCCAGCGGCAGTAACTGCAACCACGGATGCGCCTGAAGATATCGCGCCAGAACCCGGCAGTGAATCTGATGAACGTAACGCCGACAAATCGGAACCGGTATATGAATCCCGCATTATCGGCGAAGATATAACGCGGCGGGAACGCGGCGAAAAGCATTTTCGCAAGGAAGATGGTTCCTTTGTACAGGTTTCCTATGGTGAACCGGTGCACTACGAGAAAAACGGACAGTGGGAGGAAATCGACAATACGCTGGTTGAAAAAACCAAGGCGGACGGCACGCCTTACCTCACCAATAAGTCCAGCGATGTGCGAGTCGAACTTCCCGCGGCAACCGGCAAAAAAGAGCCGGTCAAGGTATCCTACGGCAAGCATACGCTGAGCTGGACTATGGCCGGCCAATCGGCGGCCAAACCTATGCTCAAGCAGCCAGCGGAGTTGGAAAAGCAGGCCGCTGCCAAATTCTCTGCTCGTACCGCCAGCCCTGCGGCAACGCAAGAGGTACTGAGCGAGCAGGATCAGATCAAGAAGGAAAACGAGATTAAAACAGAACTGAAAAACAAGAAAGCGGCGGTGATATACCAGGACGTCCTTCCCTTCGCGGATGTCCGCTATGATGTACAGAGCGGCGGAATAAAAGAAAGCGTGATCCTGGAGAAGCTGCCGGGACAGACCAGCTATACGTTTCATATGGCGGCTCCAGGACTGTCAGCCGTCCTCCGGGAAGACCGGTCGGTCGTGTTTTACGACGGCGATACCGATCATCCGGTGTTTACGGTGGAAGCTCCGTATATGTTCGACGCGAAAGAGGCGTACAGCGAAGCGATCACGGTTCGCCTTGATAAGACGGCAGAGGGATGGGATTACACCATCACCCCTGACCGGAACTGGCTGGAAGATCCCAAACGGCAATATCCCGTTACCATCGATCCCAGCGCTACACTTAGCGATGAGAGCAACGGTGTTAAAAACATCTATACGGTCACCAATGAACCGGGATATGAAACGTCCTCCATTACTACTTGGTGTGCGGTCGGCTCTTATAGGGATTATCCTTATCGCGATAAAGCGTATCAATACCGCACTTATGTAAAACTGCCGGATGTCATGAGGAGAAGCGACCGCCGTGTTGTGCGCGCTCGCCTGAAGCTGGAATACTCTTATGGCTATGGAACCACAAACGGGTTACAAATAAATATGCACGAAGTTACCGGAGCATGGAAAGACAATCCCGGCTGGAGCAACAAACCGGCCTATGGAGATCAAGTTGATTATGCTATTACCGAATACAGGGAAGAGATAAAAAACGATCAACTTATTATCTACACCCGGGACAAGGATTATTTTGATTTTACCAGGCTTGCTTATAAACTATCCCAAAACGGGGGAACCTCCGCAGAGCCATGCGTTGTGCTGATATCCAGCAACGAAACCGGCGACAACAACCGTATTGGATATTGCAGCCTGAAAGCACAGGAGGAAAACCGCCCTAAAGTCTATGTGGATTACCGCGACGTGAAAGGGATGGAGGACTACTGGACCTATACCTCCCTGCCCAGCGGTTTCGGCGGCACGACTATGGTTAATAACGCCACCGGCAATGTGGTTTCCGTACATCCGCTGGCCTCGGCAGAGGGCAACCGGATGCCTGTAAATCTCACTCTGGTCTTCAATACCTACAGAAAGCCCTCCTCCACACCGCCGACCACCCATATTGGAAACGGCTGGAAACTTAACTATCAGATGAGAGTGGAGAGCCGGACAGACAGTACAAAATACCCGTATATGTTTACGGATGGGGACGGAACCGATCATTACTTTTACAAAAAAGATTCTAAATACGTGGACGAGGACGGGCTGGGACTGACCCTGACGGTCGGCTCCACCGCAGCAGAGAAATATACCATCAAAGATAAAGCCAATGGAACGATGATTTTTAACAGCGACGGCAACCTGCGGGTTATGAAGAATGCCAACAGCCAAGCGGCCACCGTTACCTTCGGTACGGGCAGCAACAGCCAGCGGATAGAAAAAATCACAGATGGCTCCGGACGGGTTTTCACTTTCCAGTATCATGCCTCCAATCCGTTGCAACTGATTTCTGTGGCAGAACCGTCCGGCCGTAAAATTGAGTTGCTCAGCGGAACTACTCTGTCAGCTATTGTAGAACCCGGTGGTCATCGCACAAAATTTGAGTATACTTCCGTATCGGGTACGACGGCTTTACGAAGCGTTTGTGTCGACTATGCCCGCGAAACATTGCTGTCTTACAAATATGGCCCCAAGCCCTCCGCCATGCAAAATATTGCGTTCCTGAAGGATCAATATGGGGATCGCACTAATTTTGACGGCAATACGGATACAGTCTTAAACTCTTCAGATTTACTGGAGCGGTATGAATTTACCTATGGGGCCGACGCCACTACTGTAAAAGATAAGGCGGGGCGCAAAACGGTTTATAGTTTTAACGACTTTGGACAGACTGTCAGCGTACAGGATTCCTCATCAGGAGCCGCCACCTATTACGAATATGGAATGCCGGGAGGCGAGAATGCGGACGGCACCCAGAACAAAGTGCTGACCTCCTCCAAAGCGCAGGTCAGCTATAACAACTATGTGAAAAACCATGGATTTGACAGCAGCGCCGGCAATTGGACCGTGTTTAGCAACACATCCGGCCAGACCTTTACCGCCGCTTATGACAGCACCAAGGGACACTTTGGCAAGGGCAGCTTTAAAATCAATCAGCAGTCCGGAAAGCCCGGCCTTGTCTGGTGCAGCCAGGACATTACCAGCCTGGGGACAGCGACGTACACCATCAGCGGGTATGTCAACACGGGTGGTACGACGCTCAGCGGCAACGAAGGCGCGATTATTTATATCGAGGTTGTCAACCGGACGACGGGAGAAATCCTGCGTACGGCGAAGTCCAACACCACCAAAAAAACCGGAACCAGCGAGTGGCAGCGGCTGGCCGTCAGCGTATCGTTCAATAATTATGAAAAGCTGCGGATATTTACCGGAGTACGGGACGGTTCGGTGGGTTCTTTGTGGCTTGATGATTTCCAGGTAGACAAAAATGAGACCGTGAATACATACAATATGCTGGAAGACAGCTATATGAAAAACGGCTGGACGAGCTGGACGACCGGTGCGCCCGGCAAATTCACAGAGGCCTCCAGTGGAGCGACGGTACCCAGTGTCATCGGGTTCCCGGGCAGCCTGGCTTCAAAGCATTCCATTTATCAGGATGTGAAAGTAAACGGCAGTCAGGGCGACGTATTCTGTCTGGGCGGATATGCGAAAGCCTTCAGCATCCCGCAGGATGCAGGCGCTCACGGCAGCCGTAACGCGCCGACCTTCCGCTTGGAACTGGAGTTTTATAACGGCAGCACCAAATTAGCCGCCAAAAAGCCCTACTATGTGGAATTTAACCCCTATGGACTCGATTGGCAGTATTCGGCCGGTCGTATCATTGCCCCTGGAACCTACGACCGTGTGCGGGTGCAGCTCCGGTATGATTTTAATGCGAATCAGGTGCGGTTTAAAAGCGTCTATCTCAACAAGGAAGAATTTGGTCAAACCTATGTCTATGACAAAAACGGCAATGTCACCAGCACTAAGGATCTGGCCGATACTCAGTCAAATTTCGCTTACCGGAACGACCAGCTTTCCAAAATGCTCAATCCCACCGGAAGCCGGTACACCTATACCGACAACCGCAATACAAAAAACATGGAGTTTGCCATGGATACCGACTCTGGTATGCTTTACCGGGTTTTCTACGACAGCTATGGCAATCCCACTACGGCGAAAACCGTGTCCATGAAGCGGGCGACCTCTTCCCTGTCCACCTCTAAAACGTATATGCTGATCAACGATTATTCCGGCAACGGGGTGGACAACAGCGGCAACGCTGACGGAGGGAATGTGAAAAACTGGCGGTTCCACATTTCTAATAATAACCAGTACTGGAAACTGATCAGCACCGGTGAAGCCGGCGTATATAAGCTTGCCCGCAAGGACAATTCGTCCCTGGTGATGACCGTGGAGAACAACAGTACGGCCAACAATGCCAATATTAAGCTGAAAAAGGACGCTAATCTCGACGGCCAGAAGTTTAAGCTGCAATATAACAGCAGCGACGGCACCTACCATCTGCGCACCAAAATTTCCGGGTATGCCAAATGCGTGGACAGCCAGCCAGGCACCGCCATCAACACGGATGAGGGCGTCGTGCTGCAGCAATACACCTATTACGCAGCCGACGACGGACAAAAGTGGTATTTGATGGAGTTCGACAACCAGCATGTAGATGCCGGTCCCGCTTACATTGAAAGCAAAACCGAATACACATTGAACGGCAATCTGCCGATCTCCCAGAAAGACGCGCGCGGCAAGGTCACCAGCTATTCCTATGATGAAAAAAGCGGGCTGCTTGAGAGTTCAACCGATCCACGCGGCACACAGACCAACTACACCTACGACAGCAACACGAAGGATCTGAAATCAGTTGTAGCCACGGATGGTTCCTCCAACGAGCTGTCCAGAGTCAACTACAGCTATGCCATAACCGGCCCCGCTATCGGCCAGATAGCCACCGTCGGCAACAACAGCAGCCGCTATGTACTGCACCACGACAATTTGGGACGGTCGACAGGGGTCAGCATCGGGGAACGGCGGCTAAGCACGCTAACCTATAACAGCCATAATATGATCGGCAAAACGAGCTATGGCAACGGGGGGCTGACGACATACTGGCACGACAGCCTCGACCGAACCACCCGTCTGATGAAGCAGAGCTCGTCGTCGGGCGCGGCCCAGAACTTCTATTACTATTACAACGCCAACGGACAGCTTGGCCTGCAAAAAGATATGGCCCAGAATACCCGTACACGGTATACTTACGACACCGCAGGGCGTATGATAGGGATGAATACCAACACCGGCGCGGACACAGACGGCGGCGCGCTGAAATACGGCGAGACGTACACTTATGAGAGCAAAACCAACCGTATCAGCAGCTATACGCAGGCGTTCGGAGCCAGCGAGAGCTATACCGGCAGCTACCGCTATGGCAGCACCTCCAACAACCAGATTCGGGAGGCGGTCTACGGCGTCAGCTACGCCGGGGTGGAGCGCCTCAAGCGGGAGTTCGACGCGCTGGGCCGCCGCACCAAGAGCACCATCTATACCGGCAGCACCAGCGTCCCCACCAGCTATACCTATGTGGCCGGCCCCAGAGTGAATGGGACCACTACCCTGCTCAGCACCATCTCCACCAAGGACGTCACCTGGAAGTACGAATACGATGATGCCGGCAACATCACAAGAGTTTACAAAAACGGCAAGGAGTATGCGACGTATACCTACGATGCTCTTGGCCAGTTGACCCACGAGTTAAATATGGAGGGCGGTTTTTCCCATCCCTACATATATGACAGCCATGGGAATATCACCCGCACAAATGTTGACGGCTATGACCGTAACTATTCCTATACCGATTCCGAATGGGGCGACCTGCTTACCAATTTTAACGGTGCTTCCATCACCTACGACCCCATTGGAAATCCCCTCACCTATCGTGACGGCATGTCTTTTGAATGGCAGAACGGGCGGGAGCTGGCGAAATACAAGTATAACGGGCAGGTCAAGGCAACGTATCAGTACAACGACAGCGGTATCCGCACGTCAAAAACGGTGAACGGGCATGTGAACAACATGATCCTGAGCGGTGATACGGTTATCCGTGACAATCCGTATGGCAGCATCTACCTGACTTACCTATACGACGAGGCGGGTACACGGTATGGGTTCCAGTACAAAAACGGCAGCTCGATTTCGTATTATTACTACGTCTACAATGGGCAGGGCGACGTCATCGGCATCCTGAACAGCAGCGGCTCGCTGGTGGCGGAGTATTTCTACGATGCGTGGGGACACATCTTTAACATAAAGGATGGCTCCGGGAACCTTATCTCCAGCTCTAACACTACCCACATCGCCAACCTCAACCCCTTCCGGTATCGCGGCTATTACTACGACACCGAATCCGGTCTTTACTACCTCAACTCCCGCTATTATGATCCCTATACTTGTAGATTTATCAATGCAGATAAAATAATAGATACGTTCTTGGGAATAATGTGTTTTCCTATTGTCAAAACAATCCCGTATTATATAAAGACGACTCGGGAGAATCTTTAATCGCTGCGCTCTTAATCGGAGTTTTAATTTGTGGCATAATGGTTGGAGTAACTTCTGATAATAAGGTAGATTCAAAAATTACACTGTCTGAAGAAAACGATATACCATATAGAGGGACCCCAGGTTCACATGTAAAATCTCCAGATGGTAAAAAAGAAAGAGTTTACGGACCAGATGGATTACCCGACCGTGATCGGCATCATACGAATCATGGAAATTCCAAGCAACACCCATATATCCCTCATGATCATGATTGGGGATTTGATGATAATGGAGCGTGGCAACCAGGAAAGGGGTATAAATCTCCTGAAGGTCCTTTGTTGCCTAGAGAGAGGGCCCCAAGTAATGAATACTCTGTTAAACTTCCGGATTTGTCTACCTTTAGCCCCTCAACGGGCGATAATACTTTAGGAGGCAAAATTAGAGATTTTATTGATATATTTAAATAAAGGAGCCGTTATGATTGGTTTAGAATGTAGTTATGAAGGTACATTAAAAGAACTATTTTTTGAGATACCAATAGATTTTTATTATTGGCTTATTTCAGAGGAAGAGGTGATATATCGTAATAATTCGTACTATCCTCCTCCTAGAATGAACAAAGAAGAGTTTCTCGAGCATTTTATTAAACAAGAAAATATAATTAATTTTATTAATCTTCAGGCTTATTTAAACAACACTGATACTACTGCTAAAATTAGAACTTATGCTGATTTTGAAGCAAGTTCATGTCAACTCATAGTACTTATCTCAGATCGAACATGTTGGGAGGTATATGCCAAAGATAACGACTTGTTATTAAGACTAGCAAATAATTTCAAAAAATTTGGATGTAAGGATTTAGCATTTAAAACTAAGAATTCAGATATTCGAACTGTATTAAGTGTGTTTTAAAGAGAACGGCGGAGAAATTAAATATCTTCGCCCCCTCCATTGTAAAATTTGAAATTCCGGAGTTAATGATATGATTATGACAATAAATATGAAGTTGTTTTAATAGTAGACAAAGAAGGAGCAGAAAATTTGCAAAAAATGCTATCAACTTTTATAAATCATACGGAATCGCATTATCACTTAATGACGCCCGCATTTGGAGGTGACCAGCTTTAGGATAGTTTCTTAAATAAAAATAATTCAATTGTTAATATGCTACGTATTCAATATATAAAGTAAATGTTAAACCGTCATATGCTAGAAAACTGCCACTTTTTCCATGATACCTATATACAGGAAATATCCTTAAAAAAGATCATTGGTAGAAAGCAAGATACATTTGATCTGATTTTAACCATGCAATATGATGGTTATGAAGAGCCTTTAAACGGTCGACTAATTCATCGGGAAGTACAACAGTTGAACAGCAACATGCCAAATTTAATGAACAACGCCTCTTTCGGATCTTATTTATATGGCGAAATATTTATAAACGATCAAAAAATGTGGGTACATAATTTTATTTTATTTGAGGAATGCGAATTGAATATTGTCTGCAAAAAGATAGAATGGGAGGATGTTTCTTAGTAATAATTAAAATATTCTCTTAAAAGTGGAGGCTAGAATCGTATTCTAGCCTCCACTATTTACTTTTATTCCGGTCAATGTTACACTTTAAATATTATTTTGCTCAAAAGCACAATAATTAACCAGCGTCACCGATGGCAGCGGAAACGCAATTTCCAACACCAACACCACTCACGTTGCTATGCTTAATATGATATTGAACATTCAGGTGCGCAAGGATGGGAATTTTATTCCCCAGGTACATACAAGCCAAATCCATTTAAGAATAAAGATGGAAGCGTGTCCCTGTATAATAACCAGCGGGATGATCATTCAGGAACCAACTTTGAAGAGCAATGGTTAGGATATACAATTACTCCCCCTTCTTTTTCTGGCGGAAACTTCTCATTTGGCTCTGTATCCGGTTATTTAGGTACTGGTAGTTGGGAATGGGAAAACTTCAAATTATCATTATTTAATTATGGGACGGGATCTTTATCGGGAGGTTATAATAATGGAGTATTTCATGTATCCGCTATGGCATCTTTATGGGCTCCATCTGCTACATTAAAATTGGGAGGGGTCAGTATTACTGTTACGGGGCATGTCGGTTCTATTGGCGGTAAAGTAAACATTGGGTCTGGTAATTTTGATTTGGCCGGTGCCGCTGGTGTAGGTGTTGGTATAAACGTTAAATGGTAAAGGAGAGAATTAGGATATGGTGTCTACTCGCATACAAAAAATTATATTGTTTATCCCATTTTTAAATGCAGTTATCATTTTTGCATTTATATTTAATACTTATAGAGAGGGTTGGAAAGGTAAAAAATTTGTTTTAGGTATTCTTCATGGAATATTCGCTGGACTTATTGTCACAATAATAAATTATTTGTTGCTGTTATTACCAATACCTAATAATTTGTTAAACATTTTAAATTTTGCTTATATTTATTTATCATGTTTTGCAATAGGCGCTGCTCTAATAAATTATCAGGAAACTCTTATTAATAAGATGTAATAGAAGTAAGCCGATTATGAAAAAACTAACTATTTTGATAACACTAATCATTCTTAGTTTTACATCATGTTCATTGGGTGGGACGAATACGAAAGGTGCTTTCTTTAATGAGGAATGATTAAGGTTAAAAGTTGATTATGGCATCAAGGGGTAGCCAAATAGCTGCCCCTTGATGCTTTTATCTGCTATGAAAATATAAACTCGTTCAGACTATCAATGGCCCTATGTTTCTGCTGCGGGATGACGTGTATATAAATGGATCGGGTAATGGCAGGGTCACTGTGCCCCATCAGTTCACTCACCACCTGTGCGTCGCAGCCTTTGGCGAACAGCATACTGGCAAAGGAATGCCGCAGGCTGTGAACCCCTTTTGCCGGCACCCCACAGGCCCGGCAGATATCCCGGAAGGTTCTGTCAACCGCTCACACGCAAACGGCGGCATGAGGCAGCCGGTATTCAAGGGCTTGCGGGAGGATAAAGCTCCACAGGAGTGCGTGGAAAAAGAATAAGGGGCTACCATTGGTAGCCTCTTTTTCATAATTTTAACTTTTAAAACATCCTCTGAAACGGCTCTGTATCAGGGATTTAATCTAAATTATTTGATATCAATTTTGACATCAAAACATAGATAAACGGAGGATAAATCAGGATAATAAATGCATATATGGAATTTATTACAGGACTATTAACAAAAGAAAAACGCCGCAAACCCGCATAATAGGCCGGTTTACAACGTTTTTATTTGGCAGGGGCAGAAGGACTTGAACCCTCGGCACGCGGTTTTGGAGACCGCTTGTTTTAGCCCGCAAACCGTTGGTTCAGGCGGGTTTATAAGGGTAGGAATTGATTTTGACAGCAATTTGACAGCAATAGCTGTAAAATACTTCTGCAGCTTATTAAAATTTAATATTTTTACTA